>JANXLW010000131.1 GCA_025354965.1 Betaproteobacteria bacterium | reverse complement strand
TTGGGACGGCCAGTGCCGGTTCTGTGGGAAGGCGCTCATCATGTCGACGCTGCACTGGCTGCTGGCCGGGGCGTGGTGTTTTTAACGCCTCATCTGGGGTGCTTTGAGATCACGGCTCAAGCCTATGCGCAGCGCTACGGGCAGGCAAGTCCCATTACGGTGCTGTTTCGCCCGCCGCGCCAACTGTGGCTGCGGGCTGTCGTAACGGGAGCCCGCAGCCGCCCCGGTCTGTACACGGCCCCCACCACGCTGGCAGGAGTCAAGCAAATGATCAAGGCGCTGAAGCACGGCCAGTCGCTGGGTTTGCTGCCGGATCAAGTGCCACCCCTGGGTATGGGTTTGTGGGCGCCTTTTTTTGGCCGAGACGCCTATACCATGACCCTGTCCGTGCGTCTGGCACAGCAGAGCGGCGCTGCGGTGGTAATGGCGTGGGGAGAGCGCTTGTCTTGGGGTCGTGGGTACAAGGTTCACTTTCAGCCCTTGAAAGAATCCATACCAGCGGATAGCGTGCGGGCCACTTTGCTCATCAACCAGGCGATGGAAGATCTGATTCGAGGCTGTCCGCAGCAATATCTGTGGGGCTACGCGCGTTACAAGCAGCCGCGGCAGGAAATGTGATGTTGACTCGCTTAGTGAGTAAGTTCGGCATCGTTGTGATGCATTTTTTTGGACATGTACCGCTGCCGTGTTTGCGCCTGCTGGGTAGCCTGTTGGGTTGGGTGCTGTACCTGCTGGCAGTCGCACGGCGGCGGGTGGCGCAGACCAACTTGCGGCTGTGTTTCCCGGACCGCTCCGCGCGACAAATCAGGGCATTGACGATTCGCACGTTTGTTCATTTTGCCCAAGCTTGGCTGGACCGAGGCTGGCTCTGGCATGGCTCGCCCGAAGTCGTCAGGCAACGCTTGAGATTGACGGGTTCCGTGGATGAATTCCTGGGTAAAGAGCCGGTGGTCATATTTGCACCGCATTTCGTGGGGTTGGACGCCGGCTGGACTGCATTAACCCAGCAGTTGCCACGACAATTCACCACCATTTATACCAACCAGTCCAATACAGTCATTAATGACTGGATGATTAAAGGTCGCCAGCGTTTCGGCTCCGTACGGCTTTTTGGTCGCGTCGATGGCGTTAAAGCGATAGTAGCCGCTTTGCGTGCGGGTGAGCCCCTGTATTTGTTGCCCGATATGAACTTTGGCCCTGAGGACTCCGTTTTTGTACCGTTCTATGGTGTGCAGGCTGCTACCGTGCCGTCTTTATCCCGTTTTGCCAGACTGGGTCGTGCCAAGGTGGTACCCGTGGTCACCCGCATGACGCGCCAAGGCTACGAGGTTCAAATCATGCCCTCCTGGTCGGCGTTTCCGTCGGATGATGCGGCCGCTGACACTGCACGCATGAATTTGTGTCTGCAGTCATTTATAGACACTATGCCGGATCAGTATTTTTGGGTACACAAACGCTTTAAGGATCGGCCACCCGGCGATGCAGCGGTGTATTGAAGATCAGAGAGATTCTGGTCGTTAGCCCCTGCTTCATATTCGATAGGAGCTATGAATTTGATAGCGACTGGGGATGCAAAAAAACAGAGATGAATTGGGCAATAAGTTGCGGCTTTTCGTGCACGATCCAGTGTGTGGCATTGGCTACGGTTTGTATCGTCAGGTGTTCAACATAGTCGCCAAGTCCTTCGATCAGCACTGGTGGCAGCGCGATATCGTCCAGCGCCCAGATTACCAACGTGGGCATGGTCACAGTCAGCATGTTGTGTGGTAGTTCTACCGCAGCAGCAGCGGGGTCCTGCGGTCGAGGTGGTCGCAGGGGGGATGCACGATACAGGTTGCAGCCACCGGTCAACCCAGCATCCCAAACGACGCGATACTGTGCCTTGACTCCTTCCGTGAGCCAGTCGGGTGTTTGAAATCCATTTTTGGAATGTGTCAGGAATTCCCAGAGTCGGCGGTAGTCGTCCTGTGCCAACAAATTTTCTGCGTCCGGACGAATCAGAAAGTTCATGTAGGCGCTGGCGGCCTGCTGCGCCGGGTTGGCCTTCAACTCACGCAGGAATGTACCGGGATGCGGCGAATTGATGATGACCAGCTGCTGCGTCAGATGGGGCAATTGGTTGGCCATATTCCATGCCACCGCACCACCCCAATCGTGCGCCACCAGACAGGCCAGTTGACCTCCTTGGCCTTGGGTTTCAATCGCGATCAGGGCGGCGATGTCCCGCACCAAATGTTTGGGCCGGTAGGAACCAACATCATCGGGCGCACTGGAATGTTCGAAACCACGGAGATTGGGCGCAACGCAGCGGTAGCCACCGTTGCAGGCTTGCGCAAAGTGGCCAAGCAACTCGTCCCAAACAAAAGCGCCTTCAGGAAAACCGTGGAGGAACAAAAGCACCGGGCGGCCCCGAGGACCCGCAGAGCGACAACTCAGGGTGATGCCATGCGGCAACGGCTGAAGAAAAGTCTCGATCATCATGCGGGCTCAACACCCAAAGGGTGCGCCCACTGCCATAACAATGTTGCGACCTCGTCAATCCCCTGGCGCTTGGTGGCCGAAAACAGCCTGACTTCCCCGCCCCCGGCTTGCAACTGCATGATGGACAAGGCCTTGGTTTGTTCGACACGGGTCAGTTTGTCGGCTTTTGTCAGAACGACCAGGAATTTGAGTCCATCTTCGACCCGCGGACGGACGATATCGAGCAGGATTTCATCCAGTTCGGTCAGGCCGTGGCGCGGGTCACACATGAGCACAATGGCTTTAAGGTTTTCACGCGTGACCAGGTAATTGGCCATCACCTGCTGCCAACGAATCTTGTCTTGCTTGGGCACTGCAGCGTAGCCATAACCTGGCAAATCCGCCAGAACCGCGTCGGTCACGCCCTGTTTGCCCAGCGAGAAAAGGTTGATGTGCTGTGTACGACCCGGTTTTTTGGAGGCAAAAGCCAACTGCTTTTGCTGCGTCAGCGTGTTGATGCAGGTCGATTTGCCAGCATTGGAACGGCCCACAAAAGCAATTTCAGGAACGCTGAGAGGGGGTAGGAAGTGCAACTGGGGGGCGGTTGTGAGGAATTTCGCAGTGTGAAGCCAACCCAAAGCAATGGTGGCAGCGGCCGTGGTGACGTTGTCCTTTGCGCTGGTTGGGCGGGCCGAAGCCAGTGGGTTTGAGTTGGTAGTCATTGATTAAAGTGAGTAAACCCGAAGCTCCATTGTAGAATGCACCCTGTTTTTCTCACCTGAAACGACGTCCCCTATGAAGTTGTTCGCCTCCCTTTTGTTTACTGCTTCAATGACAGTAACTGCTTTTACAGCCCTTTCGCAAGAGGCCAAGCCTGTTGCGCCACCAGCCAACGCTGCAGCCGAGCCTGTCATAGCGGCCAAGCCCGATTTGGTCAAGGGAGAGGCCAGCTTTGCCGTGTGCGCCGCCTGTCACGCGCCGGATGGCAACTCGGTCATTCCAGTCAACCCCAAGCTGGCGCAGCAACACCCCGAGTACTTGCTCAAGCAACTCCAGGAATTCAAATCAGGCAAGCGCGCTAACCCCATCATGACGGGCATGGCGGCGACACTGAGCGACGCAGACATGAAGAATGTCGCTTACTGGGTGAGCTCCAAGAGTGCAAAACCCGGTTTTGCCAAGGACAAGGAGTTGGTGTTATTGGGTGAACGTATTTACCGAGGTGGTATTGCCGAGCGTCAGGTTGCGGCATGCGCCGGCTGCCACAGTCCCAACGGTGCCGGTATCCCGTCGCAGTTTCCGCGTTTGAGTGGGCAGCATGCAGACTACGCGGTGGCCCAGTTAACCGCGTTTCGTGACGGTGTTCGCAAAAATAGTCTTCAAATGGCGCAGGTGGCAGCCAAGATGAACGATCGTGAAATCAGGGCTGTGGCCGACTATATCGCCGGTTTGCGTTAGCGGGTAGTGGTAATGCTGTTTTGTCGATACTGTGTTTAATGTTCGATTGAACTAAACCCTTGCGATCATCCCTAAAGGGGCAGTTCCATTTCACGATGGCCTGCCCTTTTGTGTACCTGGCAGAGTATTGATGCGGTGGAAAAATGGAGAGAAGTCGCCAACCATATTGTTGCGAGAACGCGCGCAGTCTCACAGCCGTTAATGAAACGAGAGCAATACCATGTTGATTAACACCAATCGCAACGGCTTTCGCCATTCTGTTTCCAGTGAAATAACGCCTCAACGCGTGTACCAGGAGCGACGTGATCTCATCAAGCTCATGGCCAGCGGGGTTACGAGTGCAGCACTTGCCTCCTGGGCGTCGCGTGAGGCATTGGCGCAAGGCTCCTCCCTGACGCCGCGTCCGGGCAAATTGACTGCCTTGCCAGGCGCGAAGTCGAGTTTGACTGGTGCGATCACGATGGAGAAGTTGACAGACTACAAGGATGCCAGCAGCTACAACAACTTTTACGAATTTGGCACCGACAAATCGGACCCAGCGCAAAACGTCCATACCCTGAAAACCAGTCCGTGGACGGTCGAGGTTGAGGGGTTGGTCAGGAAGCCTGCCAAATACACATTGGAAGACCTGCTCAAACTCAGCACGCAGGAGGAGCGTATTTATCGCCTGCGCTGCGTTGAAGGCTGGTCCATGGTGATACCGTGGGTGGGTTATTCGCTGAGCGAGTTGATCAAAAAAGTAGAGCCCTTGGGGAGCGCCAAATACGTTGAATTTGTGACCCAGGCGGATCCCAAAACCATGCCATTCGTGGGTTCGCGTGTGCTGGAGTGGCCCTACATCGAAGGCTTGCGCATGGATGAAGCCATGCATCCATTGACCTTGCTGACTTTTGGCATGTACGGCGAAGTGTTGCCCAATCAAAACGGCGCGCCGGTGCGCCTGGTGATGCCATGGAAGTATGGCTTCAAGAGTGGCAAGAGTCTTGTCAAAATCCGATTCACCGACAAACAACCCGCCACCGCCTGGAACAAGGCTGCTGCCAATGAATACGGATTCTTTTCCAACGTTAACCCCAACGTGGACCACCCACGATGGAGTCAGGCCAGCGAGCGACGTATTGGCGAGGACGGCTTGTTTACCAAGAAGCGCAAGACATTGATGTTCAACGGCTATGAAGCCCAAGTTGGGCAGCTTTACACTGGCATGGATCTCAAGAAGTTTTTTTGATGTCGGCACTTGCCAGGCCGCGCCCGGTGGTGCAGGCGAAAGCCCTTTTGTTGCACCGCTTTGCCAAACCGGTCGCGTTTGGATTGTCGCTGTTGCCATTTTGCTGGTTGCTTTTTGCGGCCATCACCAACCAGCTCGGTGCCAATCCGGCGGAGGCCTTGAGCCGCTCCACGGGTGACTGGACTTTGCGCTTTCTGTGCATGGTTCTTGCGATAACGCCGTTGCGCGTCATGACTGGAACGCCGGCGCTAGCCCGGTTTCGCCGCATGTTGGGTCTGTTTGTTTATTTCTACGCGGTGCTACACCTGCTGAGTTATAGCTGGTTTGACATGGGTTTTGACGTCACCGACATCGTCAAAGACATTGCCAAACGGCCCTTCATCCTGGTGGGTTTTTCGGCGTTTGTATTGCTCACGCCACTGGCACTGACCTCCTTCAATCGGGCCATCAAGACGCTGGGTGCAAAGCACTGGCAGCTTTTGCATAAGCTGGTTTATATCGTTGCGGCCTTGGCCGTTTTGCACTTCTTCTGGATGAGGGCGGGCAAAAACAATTTCACTGAGGTGTACGTTTACGCCGGGATTTTGGGCATCCTGCTGGGCTGGCGCCTTTCCAGGCGCATGACGAAAATGAGTCCGTAGGGGACTCGTGGGATCTCTTCACTGGCTTTAATTTACAGCAAATTCTCTTTGCTTATTTGATCCATGATGGTTTCGCGCTGACGAATGACATCAGCTTGCGTGCCGTCTACCAGGATCTCAGCCGCGCGACCGCGAGAGTTGTAGTTGCTGGCCATGCTCATGCAATAGGCCCCGGCAGACAGCACCGCCAGCAGGTCACCCTGCTTCACCGCGAGGGTGCGGTCATGCCCGATCCAGTCGCCACTTTCGCAGACCGGGCCGACAACATCCCAGGTGCCGGACGCTTCCACTCCTGGCGTTAGTGGCACGATCTGGTGAAAGGCCTGGTACATGGCTGGGCGAGGCAAATCGTTCATGGCGGCGTCGATGATGCAAAAGTTCTTTTGCTCGCCAGGTTTCAGATACAGCACTTCGGTGAGGCACACTCCGGCGTTGCCTACCAGTGAGCGACCGGGCTCGATCATCAGTGGCCGGTCCCCGAACCCGCGGGCGTCCAGCAAGGCCAGCAGCTTTTTCCAGAGCAGGTCGGCCGGGGGCGGCCTATCGTCGTTGTAGTTGATACCCAGACCGCCGCCAAAATCGAGGTGGCGAATGGAAACACCTGCTGCCTCAATGGCCTGTACCAGATCCAGCATGCGCGCGACCGCATCGAGGTAGGGTTCTTCCTGTGTGATCTGGGAACCGATGTGACAATCAATACCTACTACTTGTATGCCAGCCAACTTTGCAGCGCGCTGGTAGGTTTGCACGACGCGCTGGTGGGCGACACCAAACTTGCTGTCTTTGAGGCCAGTGGAGATATAGGGGTGCGTCTTGGGGTCGACGTTGGGGTTGACGCGAATACTGACCGGTGCGCGCATGCCCATGGACAGTGCCAGCTCACTCAAAACTTCAAGTTCAGCTTCGCTCTCTACATTGAAGCAGCTCACACCAGCATGCAGCGCCCGTCGCATCTCGGCCGATGTTTTGCCGACACCGGAAAAGATAGTCTTGGCTGCCTTGCCACCAGCCGTCACCACACGGTCCATCTCGCCGCCAGAGACAATATCAAAACCACACCCGGCCTGTGCGAATACTTGAATCACGCCGAGTGTCGAGTTGGCCTTCATGGCGTAACAGATTTGGACGTTTCGACCCGCAAACCCACGTTGGTAAGCCGCCAGAGCAGCCAGCATGGCACCTTTCGAGTACACGAAAAGTGGCGTACCGTGTTCCCTCACCAAATCACTTAACCGAATTTCTTCTAAAAAAAGTTCATTGTTGCGGTAAGCAAGATGAGGTTGACCAGGAAGATTTTGTGGACTCATTGAGGGCTGGCGGCAGGTGCGGAAGCCGGGCTGGGGGTGTCGCGAGAATTTGAATCAGCTTGTACCGTGTTTGTCGGGCTTTGCCCAAGCAGTGTTTCAGGCAAAGTGGCGCGTTTTGCGGCCGCCGCCTTTGTCGGCAAATACAGCGGACCCTGCTGGCCACAGGCAGACAGGCTCACCGCACAAATGCCAAGGGCAACCGTACTGACTAAAATTTGATAAAAGCGCAACATAGTGAAATTGTAATGATCGACTCTGAATTCATGGATCTGGCTGAAACTCTGCTCAAGGCCGTAGAGGCAAGCTGTGATTGCATTAATGACCAGAACCTCGCAGATATTGATAATCAGCGCACCGGGGGCATGGTGACGCTTGTGTTTTCAAACAGAAGTCAGATTGTCATCAATCTGCAAAAGCCCTTGCACGAGGTCTGGCTGGCGGCCAAATCCGGTGGCTATCACTTTAGGTATGACGGTAATCACTGGACAGACACCAAAGGACAGGGCGAGTTCTTTGCCTGTTTGTCGCGCTACGCAAGTGAACAGGCGGGTTGCGCCCTGGTGTTGTCTGCGTGATTAGTTTTTAAACAAGTCCAGGATTTTCTTTCTTTCGTCGGCAGGGGGTAGTGCCAGCACACCCGATGGCGTGCCTGGTTTGTCGGCCATTCCCACGCTGCTGATTCCAGCACCTTTGACATATTCGTCGTAAAACCATTCACCGCCAGAATTGATCACCCCCTCTGGAGCGCTCGGTTCCATGACGGGAATGTTTTTGAGCGCCTGCTCCATGAACCTGATCCAGACCGGCAGGCTCAAGCCACCACCTGTTTCGCGATCCCCGAGCTTGCGCGGTGTGTCATAGCCGATCCAGGTGACCGCCGTCAGGGTCGGTTGAAATCCGGCGAACCAGGCGTCTATGGAGTCATTGGTGGTGCCTGTCTTTCCGTACAAGTCAGATCGCTTCAAGGTCGCCTGCGCGGATGCGGCGGTTCCGGAGCGGGTCACCTCCTGGAGCAGACTCTCCATGATGAAAGCGTTACGTGCATCAATGGCACGCACAGATTCGTCCAGTAGCGGCGGCGTGGTTTCCACCAGCACCTTGCCTTTTTGCTCGGCGACCTTGACTATCAGCCAGGGATTTATGCGGTAGCCACCATTGGCAAATACCGAGTAGGCAGAAACCATCTGCATCGGCGTGACCGATCCAGCACCCAATGCCATGGTCAGGTAGGCCGGGTGTTTGTCCGCATCGAAGCCAAAACGCGTGATCCATTCCTGCGCATAAGGTGCACCGATGGCCTGCAGGATGCGAATGGAGATCATGTTTTTTGACTTTGCCAAACCCCGGCGCATGGTCATGGGGCCTTCAAACTTGCCATCATAATTTTTCGGCTCCCAAGGCTGGCCACCCGTCACACCGGCATCAAAAAAGAGCGGTGCGTCATTGATGACTGTCGCCGGGGTAAAGCCCTTCTCCAGGGCGGCCGAATAAATAAAGGGCTTGAAGCTCGATCCGGGCTGACGCCAGGCCTGCGTTACGTGGTTGAATTTGTTTTTTTCGAAATCAAATCCACCCACCAGGGCCTTGATGGAACCGTCACGCGGATCCAGCGCCACAAAAGCACCTTCAACTTCGGGGAGCTGTGTAATTTCCCAGGTATTCTTGGGTGCTTTGATAACCCGGATGACTGCGCCGCGCCTAATTTTGATGTTGGGTGGTGCTTTGTCTGACAAGCCAGACTGCGCCGGTTTGAGGCCCTCACCCGTAATTTCCACGAGTTCTCCGTTCTGGCGCAGGGCTTTGATTTTCTTGCTGTCCGCTTCCAGCACCATGGCTGACATTACATCGCCGTTGTCGGGATAATCATCCAATGCATCGTCAATGGCATCCTCAACCTCCTGAGGATTGGCAGGCAGGGTGATAAATTTCTCCGGGCCACGGTAAATTTGATGCCGTTCAAAGTCCATGATGCCGCGCCGCAATGCCTTGTAAGCGACTTCCTGGTCGGCCGCACGCAGCGTGGTGTAAACATTCAGGCCACGGGTGTAGGTTTCTTCGCCATATTGCGCAAACATTAGCTGGCGTACAGTTTCTGCCACGTATTCTGCATGCACTTTGGTGCTATCTGCGCCAGACTTCACTTTGGGCTCTTCTTTTCTTGCGCCATCGGCCTGCCCGGCGGTGATGAAGCCATTTTCCTGCATGCGCTCAATGACGTGAAGCTGGCGCGACCGCGACCGCTTGGGATTGCTGATGGGGTTGTAAGCGGAAGGCGCCTTGGGCAGACCTGCCAGCATGGCGGCCTCAGCGATAGTGATGTCCTTAAGCGGCTTGTCAAAATACGCCTCAGACGCTGCGGCAAAGCCGTAGGCGCGATTACCCAGGAAAATCTGATTCATGTAAATCTCAAGAATCTGGTCCTTGGTCAACATATGCTCCAGCTTGAAAGTCAACAGGATTTCATAGATCTTGCGGGTATAGGTTTTCTCCGAAGACAAATAAACGTTGCGTGCCACCTGCATCGTTATGGTCGACGCGCCCTGGCTCTTTATGCGCCCAAGGTTGGCAAGAGCGGCGCGCAAAACACCCTTGTAATCGACGCCACCATGTTCGTAGAACCTGGAGTCCTCAATGGCCAGGACAGCATCAACCATGATTTTTGGTATTTCTTTGATGGGGGTCAGGTGTCGACGCTCCTCGCCAAACTCCCCAATCAAAGTGCCTTCCACCGAGAACACACGCAACGGCAATTTGGGCCGGTAATCAGACAAGTCTGAAATATCTGGCAGGTTCGGAAAAGCCACCGCCAGCGCAATCGCGATGATGATCAGAATCGACGACATCCCGGCGATGGCGGCACCGCCTGCCCAAAAAGCAATGCGCAACAGCCAATTGTTCTTCAGGGTGCTCGAATGTGCGCCGTAGATGGGGCTGGATTCACTGTGCGGCGGTTTGGTTGGCATAAAAATCTTCGTGAAAATGTGTTGTCAAATTTGTTGTCGTTGAATAAATGAGTGTTTCACAACTTTGGCGCGGTAGTATCGGCTATTGTTGCGGCATCGCAGTTCGCTGAGTGGTGTGTGTAACATCCGAACACAAAGCGTCTACTTTTGGCAACGTTAATGGCGTCGAAACTTTGAAAAAATCTTTGCGTGACAATGCGCTTGCTGCTAGCATTGAAGTGAATTCTTAAGTATCGCTGATCGTTGATTGGCCTCTTTCAGGGGATAGTTTTGATCTCTTTGGGATCCTTGTTTAGTCGTCAACCTGCACCCATGCTGGGTTTGGATATCAGTTCTTCGAGCGTTAAACTGGTCGAGTTGGGTCAAGATAAGGCAGGACGTTTGGTGCTTGAACGCTGCGCAATTGAGCCTCTTGAGCGCGGATGGATCACCGACGGCAACATAGAAAAGTTTGATGAAGTGGCTGAGGCAGTGCGCCGGTTGGTAAAGAAAAGCGGCACCCACACCAAAAATGTAGCAATGGCGCTACCTCCTTCTGCGGTCATTACCAAGAAAATTGTTCTACCGGGGGGCATGTCTGCTCAAGAGTTGGAGGTGCAGGTCGAGACAGAAGCTAACCAGTACATTCCCTTCCCGCTGGACGAGGTCAGTCTCGATTTTTGCGTAATCGGGCCTAGCGCGACCTCCGCCGGTGATATCGAAGTTCTGATTGCGGCGTCGCGCCGCGAGAAGGTTCAGGATATCCAGGGCTTGGCGGAAGCAGCTGGTTTGAAACCCGTCATTGTGGACGTGGAATCTTATGCATCGCGCCTGGCAACCAGTCGCTTGATTGAGAATCTCCCGAACCGGGGTGTCGGCAGCATTGTTGCTTTGTTTGAGGTTGGCGCGCTGACTACCAGCATGCAGGTGATTCGTAGTGATGAAGTCCTGTATGACAGGGACCAGGCTTTCGGCGGCGCCCAATTGACCCAGTTGATTGTGCGTCAATATGGTTTTTCTCTGGAAGAGGCGGAAAGCAAAAAGCGAAGCGGGGAACTGCCCGACGACTACGAATCGAGCGTATTGAAACCATTTGTTGAAAATATGGTGCACGAAATCGGTCGTGCGCTGCAGTTTTTCTTTACCAGCACGCCGCATAACAAAGTCGACTACGTGATGTTGGCAGGCGGTTCGGCTGCATTGCCCGGATTGACGGCGGCGGTGACTCAGCACACCACTTTCGCGTGTAGTTTGGTGAATCCATTTGATGGTATGGAAATTGGTGAGGGTGTTCGCTTGAAGAAAATGACACGTGAAGCACCGTCCTATCTCACTTCATGCGGGCTGGCTTTGCGGAGATTCATGCAGTGATCCTGATCAATCTGCTCCCGCATCGGGAGGTTGCGCGCAAACTCCGTCGGGACGTATTCAACGTCAGCGTCGGTCTTTCAGCGCTTGCTGGCGGCCTGCTTGCAGGTATCATTTTTCTCTGGTTTCAAACTCAAATCACGAGCCAACAGGGAAAAAACCAGCTATTGCAAGCCGAGATTAAACAATTCGACGACCAAATCAAGGACATTGCGAGCCTTGAGTCGGAGATCGCAGCGCTGCGGGCTCGCCAACAGGCTGTGGAAGATCTGCAAGCGGACAGGAATATGCCAGTTCACCTGCTGACCGAATTGGTTCGGCAATTGCCAGATGGAGTTTATGTCGCCAGTATGCGTCAAGACAATCAGAATGTGACGCTGCAAGGAGTTGCGCAATCGAATGAACGGGTCTCTGAGCTTTTGCGCAATCTCGCAAACAATACACCCTGGTTTTCAAAGCCTGAGCTGGTTGAGATTGTGTCTGGCTCTGTTACGTTGGCGCCGCGGGATCAACGACGTGTTGCCAATTTCACAATTCGTGTGCGACTGACGCGTGCCAGTGAGGCCGAAAAAATGGGCACCACTGCAACAGCGCCATTGGTCGCTGCCTCGTCTCCTGTCAAAAAATAGGAGCAAGGATCATGGCAAACAAACTCCAATTAAATTTTGATTTTCCTGCTTCGCTGGAAAAAACCGTTGGACAATTCCGAAACCTCGACCCCAAAGATCCGTCCAATTGGCCTGCGCTTCCACGTTATGCACTTTTTTTGGTGACTACCCTTTTGTTGGTTGTACTGTTGTGGTTCACCTGGCTGAATACTTCTCAAACCGAATTGGAGGCAGAGCAGACCAAGGAAGTAAAGTTGCGCGAAGAGTACAAGATCAAACTGGGCAAGGCGGTCAATCTGGAAGCGCTAAAGAAGCAGCGGGAGCAAGTGCAGCAATATGTGACGCAACTTGAAAAGCAATTACCAAGCAAAGCGGAAATGGATGCATTGCTTTCGGACATTAACCAGGCCGGCTTGGGTCGCAGTCTTCAGTTTGATCTGTTTCGCCCAGGGCAAGTGGCTGTCCGGGACTACTATGCCGAATTGCCAATTGCTGTGCGGGTTAGCGGACGCTATCACGATATTGGCGCTTTTGCCTCTGACATTGCCAATCTTTCCCGCATCGTAACGCTTAACAATCTGGTCATTTTGCCCACTAAAGACGGGGCGTTGACGATGGACGCGACCGCCAAGACTTTCCGCTATCTGGATAGCGATGAAGTTGCTGCGCAACGAAAAGCGCAGGCGTCGAAGGGGGCAAAGAAATGATGCCCGTGCGAATGTTGCTTGCTGGCGGAATTTTTTTGACACTGCTTGGTTGCGGTGCCTCCAGCGAAGATGAACTGCGCCAATGGATGGCTGAACAAAAAATTCAAACCCGGCCCAAGGTGGCGCCAATTTCCGAACCCAAACAGTTCAAACCCGAAAGCTACAACCAGGTTACGGCGATAGAACCTTTCAGCAATCAAAAATTGACACAGGCATTGAAGCGGGAGTCGACGCAGGTGGCTTCCAACGGCGCTTTAATCGCACCCGAGTTGTCTCGCCGCAAGGAAGCTCTAGAGGCATTCCCGCTGGACGCGATGACGTTGGTGGGTAGTTTGACCAAGGCCGGCCAACCGATAGCTCTGGTTAAGGTCGAGAATTTGTTGTATCAGGTACGACCCGGCAACCATCTTGGGCTGAACTATGGGCGCGTGATGAAGATCGCTGAGACAGAAGTCACGTTGCGAGAAATTGTGCAGGATGCGATCGGCGAGTGGATTGAACGCACTGCTACTTTGCAGTTGCAAGAGAGGTCGAAATGAAAAAGCAGAATTTTTGGTTGGCAAAGCGAGCTTGGCAGCTGGTTTTTCTGGTTATGTCGCTCATGTTCGCAACCGTTACCGTGCAGGCCCAGACTGCCATTGAAGCGGTATCCGGGTCTATTCAAGGGGGTGTTGAGGTCGTCAAAATCAATTTGACACAGCCGCTTGCTGCAATACCTTCAGGCTTTTCAATTCAGTCGCCTGCAAGAATTGCACTTGATTTCCCCGGTATCTCGAACGCCATGGGTCGGTCCAATATAGAAATCAATCAAGGTAACCTGAAGTCAGTTAGCGTGGTGCAAGCTGGGGAGCGGACTCGTGTTGTACTCAATTTGAAGCAGGCCACGCCTTACAAGGCGCAACTGCAGGGCAAAACCCTGCTGGTTGTTTTGGATCCTGTCGTGAGCGCAGCCTCGGTCGGTTCCACAGCGCCGGTTTTCGCTGAAAGTCGCAGCCGCGACACGTTGCCGCTCAAGGACCTTGATTTCCGACGCGGCGACGAGGGCGCTGGCCGCGTGGTGGTGGCCCTGCCCAACAACCAGGTTGGCGTCGATATTCGCCAGCAGGGGCAAACATTGGTTGTCGAATTCATGAAGTCAACACTGCCAGAGGGTTTGCGCCGTCGTCTGGATGTGACTGATTTTGGCACCCCTGTTCAAACCGTGACAACCTTCCAGGTCGGTGACCGGGTGCGCATGGTTATTGAACCCAAGGGGCATTGGATTCACAGTGCTTATCAAAGCGACGAGCAGTTCGTGGTGGAAGTCAAACCATTGAAACTTGAGCCGACAAAGTTGACACAGGGTCCGGGTTACAGCGGGCAAAAGCTATCGCTCAATTTTCAGAATATTGAAGTCCGCTCGCTGTTGCAGGTTATTGCCGACTTCACGAATTTCAATGTCATCACCTCCGACTCGGTAACCGGAGCGGTGACGCTACGACTGCAGGATGTGCCTTGGGACCAGGCACTAGATATTATTTTGCAGGCCAAGGGTTTAGGTGTGCGCAAAACCGGAAACGTTCTTTGGATTGCCCCAAAGGACGAAATTAATGCCAAGGAAAAGCTCGAACTTGAGTCGATGGCGTCGCTGCAAAATCTGGAGCCTTTGCGCACCCAATCGTTCCAGATGAATTACACCAAAGCGGCAGAAGTTGCAGCGCAATTAACTGCCACCGGTGGCGGCACCGGCCCCAGCAGTTCACGACTGCTGAGTCCCCGCGGTAGCACCATTTCAGAGGCGCGTACCAACCAGTTGTTTGTCACGGACATCCCAAGCAAACTCGAGCAGGTTCAGCAACTGATTGCCAAGCTGGATGTTCCGGTGCGTCAAGTGTTGATTGAAGCACGCATTGTGGAGGCTTCAGACACTTTTGGTAAATCC
This sequence comes from Betaproteobacteria bacterium, assembly GCA_025354965.1. GTDB lineage: Bacteria > Pseudomonadota > Gammaproteobacteria > Burkholderiales > Burkholderiaceae_C > Rhodoferax. The sequence continues at coordinate 19,737 of JANXLW010000131.1, read as the reverse complement.
TTGGGTATAAGGCTTGGCGGTAGTGATCTGCGTGCGCAACAAGGTGGCACGGGCGGCTATTCACTGGGTGGTGGCAATAGCGTTGCGTTCGGAACAAGTTATGCCAACGTGGTTGCAACAACGGGCGCTGGTGGCGCTGTTGATCTGACCAGCAATTTTGTCAATTTGCCGGCCAGCAATCAGAACGGCTTTAGTCCTGCGACTTTCGCGGTATCGCTTTTCAGCTCGGCGGCGAACCGTTTCCTCAACCTGGAACTCTCGGCCCTGGAAGCCGATGGCAAGGGCAAGGTTGTTTCGAGTCCCCGAGTGGTCACGGCCGATCAGATCAAAGCACTGATCGAGCAAGGTACCGAGTTACCCTATCAGGTTGCGTCGTCCAGCGGCGCCACCTCGATCGCTTTTCGTAAGGCAAATTTGAAACTGGAGGTAACTCCCCAAATAACACCTGAAGGCAACATCATTTTGGCGCTGGATGTCACCAAGGACACGGTTGGTCAAGCCACCACGGCCGGGTTTGCCATTAACACCAAACACATACAGACGCAAGTGCTGGTTGAAAACGGCGGTACCGTTGTGATTGGTGGCATTTTCGAGATGACGGAAAACGATGACGAGACAAAGGTGCCTCTGTTGGGTGACTTACCCGGCATTGGAAATCTGTTCAAGACTCGTTCCAGAGTTGCGAACAAGCAGGAAATGCTGGTGTTTATTACCCCCAAGGTTGTTGCGGACAAGGCCTCGCGTTGAGCAGTTCTGCTATTGATGAATCACAGGAAGTTGGGTATGAAGTCCATTAAATTTGTTGTAGGTCTTGTGATCACGGTCGCACTTGCCGCCTGTGGTGGCGGAGGCGGCAGCGCCAGGGCACCGGTGACAGCGCCAACAACAACGCCAATCACAGCAACGGCCGCCAGCCTTGTTCTTAGCTTGGATAAGACGTCAATCAAAAATACTGGAAGTGATAAAGCCCTGTTAACGGTTACCGCATTGAATGCGGCCAGAAATGTGGTGAGTGGACTTCCTTTATCAGTGTCAGTTGACTCCGGTGTTTATACGCCAGTTGTCTTGACCACTGATATTGCCGGACAGGCGTCCGGCAATATTTCGATTGGTAGTGAAAAGACCAACAGAAATATCACCGCAACTATCACGTTGGGGGGGCAAAGCGGCTCGGTGGTCGTTGCAGTAACAGGAAGCCAGATTTCATTGACGCCGCTACCAGCAACCCCGGCCCCGGGGGCCAGTGTTCAATTGGCGGTCAAGACCACTGATGCGAACGGGACTGCAGTCGGTGGTGTGAGCGTTCAGCTTGGTGGAACTTTAGGCTTTAACCAGCTGATAACGACAAATTCTGACGGCACGGGCACTGCAACTGCGACGCTTGGGGCTGCACCGGCAACTGCCGCAACTTACACTGTTACAGCGGCTGGATTGGGCGTAACCGCCTCGCGCGATGTTCAGGTAGTGAGTGGTGTTGGTGCAATTCCAGCAGCGGTCGGCACGATCAATGGCGCCAGTCTCGCTATTACGCCCACTACAATTTCTCCCAATTTGGCTGGCGCAACCACCAACCGTGCCAATATTCGAGCGACTTTCTTCAATGCGGCGAATCAGCCGATTCAAAATGTCCGCGCCCGTTTTGAAATTGTTTCACCGGCGCTGGATAGTTATGAGTCGATATCCACTGGCACGGCAACGGTATATAGCGATGTAAGTGGGGTCGCGATTGCAGATTACATCGCTGGAACCCGCACCAGTCCAACCAACGGTGTCATCATCCGCATCTGCTATGGCAACACGGATACAGATATCGCCGCTGGAGCCTGTCCTAGTCAAACGAGCAAGACACTGACTGTCGCAGGTCAACCCTTGTCCATCACACTGGGTGACAACAACGAACTTACAAAAGGCGCCAACAATCTCACCTACATCAAAAAATTTGATGTGGCAGTTAATGACTCGGCAGGAATCGCGGTAGCAAACGCGATCGTGTCTGCCAGCGTGGACCTCACGCACTTTGGCAAAGGTGGGTTCAACTTTGCTTCGTCTACTGGCGGCATTTACCAGGTATCCGGGAACAACCCACCACCTGCCGTAATATACGGGATTTCTGACGGGATTGTTGACGTCAATGGGGATCCGGTTACAGGTGTTGACCCGACGCTTGCCACTGGGCGTGTTTGGTGTCCGAATGAAGATAAGAACAGGAATGGCCTTCTTGACGCGGGGGAAGATCATGACAACAATGGTGCATTGTCACCCCGCAAGGCGGATGTGGTACTGTCGTTTGTTGGTACTACAAACACCACGGGTGCCAACGGACGAGCGACTATTCAGGTTGAGTATCCGCAAAATGTGGCCACGTGGTTGACATACGCAGTCACGGTGACGACTGGAGTGTCGGGTTCAGAAGGCTCTGCAGTGAAGAGTTACATCACATCTTTTGTCAAAGGCGACGAAATCAATGGTTCGTTCTTGACGCCAGCGTATGGCGTGAACAACTGCTGGACGAAGGACTAGCGCCGGGGCAGATGACGAGCATCGCTCTTATCGGCCTGCCCGGCTCCGGCAAATCTACTGTCGGGCGCCAACTCGCCAGGCGTCTGCAACTTCCATTCTCAGATTCTGACCATGTGATCGAGCAGCAATTGGGCTGCTCAATTCGTGAGTATTTCGAGCGTGAAGGGGAAGAACGGTTCCGCGACGTCGAAGAGTCCACAATCGATCGGGTGACGCTAAACCAACATGGCGTGTTGTCAACCGGTGGCGGTGTTGTGCTTCGTGCCGTCAATCGCCAGCACCTGCACGAGCGTTGCCAAGTGGTCTACCTCAATTCCTCGCCCGAGGAGCTATTTCGGCGCTTGCGTCACGACGTCAATCGGCCATTGCTGCAGGTGGCGGATCCCCTGGCTCGCTTGCGTGAACTGCACGCCGTGCGCGAACCGCTGTATCGGCAGACAGCGCATTTCGTTGTTGAAACGGGGCGGCCATCAGTATCGACGCTGGTCGGCATGATTTTGATGCAGCTTGAGTTGGCGGGTGTGCTGCCTCTAAACTCGCGGGTATGAATGTTTCAAACCTTGACCCTGGTTTTTCCGGCTTGCCAATTTCAACTGTTGCCATAGATCTGCAGCACCGCAGCTACCAAATAGCCATTGGCAGCTCACTCTTTGATAGTCCACTCACCTACTCAGAGCTGCCAGGCGCAAGCAGTGTTTTGATCGTGACCAACAGCACCGTCGCACCGTCGTACGCCGAGCGATTGCGTGCCGCCTTGTGTCCTAAATTCGCCAACATTCACTTGGTGATTTTGCCAGACGGAGAAGAATTCAAAACTTGGGAAACCCTTAACCTTATTTTTGACGCTTTGTTGAAAAACGGGTGCGATCGAAAAACCATCCTTTTCGCATTGGGTGGCGGTGTTGTTGGCGACATGACGGGATTTGCAGCGGCCAGCTATATGCGCGGTGTGCCGTTTGTCCAGATCCCCACCACCTTGTTGGCGCAGGTTGACTCTTCGGTCGGCGGCAAGACTGGCATTAACCATCCGTTCGGCAAGAACATGATTGGAGCGTTTTATCAACCGCTCCAAGTTGTTTGTGATCTGGATACTCTCAAGACCCTGCCCGCGCGTGAACTCAGTGCCGGCTTGGCGGAAGTCATTAAATACGGACCGATTGCCGATTACGATTTTTTTGCATGGATCGAGGCTCACATCGACGAGCTGCTGGCGCGGGAACCAGCAGCGCTGGCGCACGCCGTAAAGCGCAGCTGCGAGATCAAAGCCTGGGTGGTGGGACAGGATGAGCGTGAAGGGGGGCTGCGCGCCATCCTCAACTTTGGCCATACGTTTGGACACGCCATTGAGGCGGGTTTGGGGTATGGGCGCTGGCTGCATGGTGAGGCAGTGGGTTGTGGCATGGTCATGGCAGCGCACTTGTCGCAGCGGTTGGGACTGGTAGATATAGCCCTGGTTCAGCGTCTGACCACCTTGATTCAAAAGGCGGGCTTGCCAGTGACGGGGCCACGTCTGGCTGAGATTGATAACGCCAGGCGCTATCTCGAACTCATGCGCGTCGATAAAAAATCTGAGGGCGGCCAGATCAGATTTGTTCTGCTCGACGGGACTGCCAGCGCCCAGGTGCGCGGTGCGCCAGATGATCTGGTGCGCGAGGTGATCGATGCTTGCTGCATTTGCCTGTGATCCGGCCCAATCGCGAGGTCGCCGCTATCCACAAGCGCCGGCACCGACCAGGACAGAATACCAGAGAGACCGCGACCGGATTGTTCATTGCACGGCGTTTCGGCGTCTGGTGTACAAGACGCAGGTCTTTCTCAACCATGAAGGGGACCTATTTCGCACTCGCCTCACACATTCGCTTGAGGTGGCGCAGTTGGGGCGCTCGATTGCGCGTTCACTGGGGCTCAATGAAGACCTGGTTGAGGCCATTGCGCTGGCGCACGACCTCGGGCATACGCCATTTGGTCATGCCGGACAAGATGCGCTTAACGAATGTATGAGCCAGTTCGGCGGTTTCGAGCACAACCTGCAAAGCTTGCGGGTGGTCGATCAACTGGAACAGCGCTACCCGCAGTTTGATGGTCTAAACCTCACTTTTGAAACGCGAGAAGGTATTCTCAAACACTGTTCCATCGCTCATTCGCAAGTGCTGGATCAATCTGAACCTGGCGGCGTTGGTCGTCGTTTTCTGGACCGGACCCAACCCAGTTTGGAAGCCCAGTTGTGCAATCTGGCAGATGAAATCGCCTACAACGCCCATGACATTGACGATGGTGTGCGTTCTGGCTTGATCACGCTGGAGCATCTGCAAGAGGTGGCGTTGTTTGACGATTTCAGGCGCCAGACTCTGACCGAATACCCACACCTGCATGACAAAGCGCAGGGCCGCCGACTGCTCTATGAGAGTATTCGCCGCATGCTCAGCGCGCAGGTTTATGACGTGATTGCGGCGACCCGCCGTGAGCTGGAAGCAGCCATGCCGCGCAGCGTCGACGAGGCTCGGCATGCGCCGCCCCTGCTGCGGTTCGGTGACGCTATGCGCAACAAATCGCAGGAGCTTAAAGTCTTTCTGTTGCACCGGTTGTACCGTCATCCACAAGTCCTTCAAACCACCGGGCAGGCCAGGCAGGTGGTGCGGGATCTCTTTGACGCCTATCTGGCGCAGCCGCGGGAAATGGCAGATGGTTTCCTGGCTCGATCCGGCGCAACACGCGGCGCCAAGGATGAGACCAGCACGGCCGCTCGAGTGGTCGCGGATTACATCGCCGGCATGACCGACCGTTTTGCCGGGCGCGAGCACGAACGCCTGACTGGTCTGAAGCTGTTGTAATGGCGTGTTCAAATGAACTAAATACGGGAGTAGTCTGTGCGTCTTCCTGAGCAACTTGAATCGCATCTTAGTGCCGCACAAACCACGCAAAGTACGATAGAAATTTCCGTTGACGCACAGCGCGTGATTGAAGAGACACGCATTTGGCTGGAACGGGCGGTCATTGGATTAAACCTGTGTCCATTCGCCAAAAGCGTGCATGTAAAGGGACAAATTCACTATGCCGTGAGTCAAGCGCAGACTGCAGCAGAGCTTTTGGACGACCTCGTCATTGAGTTGAATGCCTTGTTAACTTTTGCGCCTTCGATACGCGACACGACACTTTTAATTGCACCAGACTGTCTGGCGGAATTTCTTGATTTCATTGATTTTTTGAGGATGGCTGACCAAGCCCTGATTGATCTTGATTTGGACGGGGTTCTTCAAATCGCCAATTTGCATCCGCACTATCAGTTTGCCGGAACAAGTGTCGATGACATCACCAACTTCACCAACCGCTCGCCGCATCCAACACTGCATCTGCTAAGAGAAGAAAGTATTGACCGTGCCGTGCAGGTGTTTCCAGAAGCTGAAACCATTTTTGAGCGGAATATGCAAACCATGGAGCGCCTTGGGCCGACAGGCTGGGCCGCTTTAGGCACCGAACGCAAGAAAAAAGATCGATGAAAGCGAAACGAACGAATCACCACGTTAGTGCCGGATTGCAAGCGCCAAAACAAGACAATGCGCTGCTGCCGTGGCGGGTCAACGCGCCCGAAATTAGGGCTGATCAGTCCATCGAACTGCTCAAAGAGCTGCATATCCTGACCAGTGAGGGCAAACTCAATCAGGATTCACGTCGCAAGCTCAAGCAGGTCTATCATCTTTTTCAGTTCATAGAGAGGCTGTTGTTGGAGGTGCCCGACAAAGAAGGCGGCATCACCTTGGCTGATCATGGCGCCGGTAAATCGTATTTAGGCTTTATCCTTTACGACCTGTTTTTCAAACAGCAAAAGGTTGGCCATATTTATGGCGTGGAGACGCGTCTCGAACTGGTACAAAAGTCGCGTGACCTGGCCGTCAAGCTGGGCTTCCAGCGCATGTCTTTTTTGAACCTGAGTGTCGCCGAATCAGCGTACGCCGACCTGTTGCCCAAGCAAATTGACGTCGTCACTGCGCTTCACGCTTGTGATACCGCAACCGATGACGCCATCGCTTTTGGCCTGCAAAAACGCGCCAGATTCATAGTGCTGGTGCCCTGCTGTCAGGCCGAAGTGGCGCGCTGTCTGAGCGATCACAAAGCGTTGTCTTTGTCGCGTACACCTTTGGCGGAGCTGTGGCGCCACCCTCTGCACACGCGCGAAATGGGCAGTCAGATCACTAATGTGTTGCGATGTTTGTATTTGGAGGCCTGCGGTTACCGGGTCACGGTGACAGAGTTGGTGGGCTGGGAACACAGCATGAAGAACGAGCTCATCATCGCTCGCCATAGCGGTCAAAAAAAGCGTGCCGCTGCGCAGCGACTGATGGCGCTTTTGAAGGAATTTGGATTGACCAGTCTGTTGGATACTCGTTTTGCACTTCTGGCCGACATGGAATAATTGGGGCCACATCCTAATCGGTTTGTATGGCCCGTCTACCTCGTCTCACAGTGCCAGGTTATGTGCACCACGTTATCCAGCGCGGCAATAACCGTCAGGCAATTTTTAACACGGAGCCCGACTACCAGACTATGCTTGACCTGCTGGATGAAAGCGCCGAAAAGTTCAACGTCGCCATCCATGCCTATGTCTTGATGAGCAACCATTTTCATCTGCTGGTTACGCCGCAAACCCTGGGCGGTTTGCCGCAGATGATGCAGGCCGTTGGCAGGCGCTATGTGCGCTATTTCAATGATTTTCGAAAACGCAGTGGCACCTTGTGGGAGGGACGCTACAAATCCACACTCATTCAGAGCGAGCCCTATTTGCTGGCCTGCATGGTCTACATTGACCTCAATCCGGTGCGCGGCTCGTTGGTGGCCCGGCCGCGCGACTATCCCTGGTCCAGCCACGGGCACTACACGGGGCAACGCATTGACAAACTCATCACGCCGCACGCTTTGGTTTGGAACCTGGGTAATACGCCGTTTGCCCGTGAAGCGGCCTATGCAGAGTTGGTGCAGATTGGCATCAGTTCGGTGCAGCAGGCGGCGCTGACGGACTCAGCTTTGGGCGGGTGGGCGCTGGGAAACCCGGATTTTGTCGCTGAACTGCAAAAAAGAACCGGGCGCAGGGTGGCGAAGAGCGCCCCCGGGCGGCCGACATCGGTTCCAAAGTCATAACGAAAATACCTTGGCAGATTACAGCATGCGTCACACTGTGCTGTACATTTGCATGTGTCCCCAATTAATTATTGAATGTTTTATTCTGATATTAATTGTGATCTGACCCTATTTATTCTTGTTGGCACTTTTGTTGCGTTGCGGTATCCTCCCAGACCGTGATTTTTTTTGGAGTGCGCCATGACGACCGCCGCTGAGATCAAATATCTTCAGGAACAAGGCTTGTATTCTTCTGCCAGCGAGCATGACGCCTGCGGCGTCGGTTTTGTGGCGCACATCAAGGGCATCAAGTCGCATGACATCGTCAAGAATGCGCTCAAGATTCTTGAAAACCTGGATCACCGGGGCGCGGTTGGAGCCGACAAGCTCATGGGTGACGGCGCCGGCATTCTGATCCAGTTACCTGACGCGCTTTACCGCGAAGAAATGGCAGCCCAGGGTGTGACTTTGCCACCCCCCGGTGAATATGGCGTTGGCATGATTTTTCTGCCAAAGGAGCACGCTTCGCGTCTGGCGTGCGAGCAGGAGATGGAGCGTGCCATTAAAGCCGAGCGCCAGGTACTGCTTGGCTGGCGTGATGTGCCGGTCAACCGCGATATGCCGATGTCGCCGACGGTGCGTGCAAAAGAGCCGATCCTGCGACAGGTCTTCATTGGTCGCGGTGACGACGTCATTGTGCAGGATGCACTGGAGCGCAAGCTCTACGTGATTCGCAAGACCGCGAGTGCGTCGATCCAGAATCTGCGACTCAAGCACAGCAAAGAATATTACGTACCCAGCATGTCCAGTCGTACGGTGGTCTACAAAGGTCTGTTGTTGGCCGATCAGGTTGGCACCTATTTCCGCGATCTGGAAGACGTACGCTGCGTCTCTGCATTGGGTCTGGTACACCAGCGCTTCTCAACCAATACTTTTCCCGAATGGCCTTTGGCGCATCCGTACCGCTATGTGGCGCACAACGGGGAGATCAATACCGTCAAAGGCAACTACAACTGGATGAAAGCGCGTGAAGGCGTGATGTCCTCACCCGTACTCGGGGTTGACCTCAAAAAGCTGTACCCGATCAGCTTTGCCGATCAGTCCGACACAGCCACTTTCGACAACTGTCTGGAACTGCTGACCATGGCAGGTTATCCGATCAGTCATGCTGTGATGATGATGATTCCCGAGCCCTGGGAGCAGCACACCAGCATGGACCCGCGTCGCCGAGCATTCTATGAGTACCACGCGGCCATGATGGAGCCGTGGGACGGTCCGGCCAGCATCGTGTTCACCGACGGACGCCAGATCGGAGCCACACTGGACCGAAATGGTCTGCGGCCCTCGCGCTATTGCATCACTGATGACGATCTGGTCATCATGGCTTCGGAATCAGGTGTGCTGCCGGTTCCGGAGAACAAGATCGTGCGCAAATGGAGGCTGCAACCGGGAAAAATGTTCCTGATCGATCTGGACCAGGGCCGCATGATCGATGATGAAGAACTCAAGGCCAATCTGGCCAATACCAAACCCTACAAACAATGGATCGAAAACCTGCGCATTCGACTCGATGATGTTGAAGGCGGGGGTGAGCCGGCCTCGGCGTCAGAAAGCGTGGTCAGCCTGCTGGACCGGCAGCAGGCGTTCGGCGTCACGCAGGAGGATCTCAAGTTTTTGATTGCACCCATGGCCAGTGCGGGGGAAGAAGCCATTGGTTCCATGGGCAACGACAGCCCGCTGGCGGTACTTTCTGACAAAAACAAGCCGCTCTACAACTATTTCAAGCAGTTGTTCGCCCAAGTCACGAATCCACCGATTGACCCGATTCGTGAAGCGATCGTGATGTCACTGGTGTCTTTCATTGGCCCGAAGCCGAATTTGCTGGACATCAACCAGGTCAACCCGCCGATGCGTCTGGAAGTCAGTCAGCCGGTGCTGAACTTTGCCGACATGGCCAAGTTGCGCGACATTGAAAGACATACACAGGGAAAGTTCCGCAGCTACACGCTGGACATTACCTATCCGCTGGTCTGGGGCCACGAAGGTGTCGAAGCCCAGTTAGCTTCGCTGTGCGCCGAAGCGGTGGACGCCATCAAGAGTGGCAAGAATATTCTGATCATCAGCGACCGCGGTGTCAGCGCCACCCAGGTGGCTATTCCGGCGTTGTTGGCGCTATCTGCCATCCACCAACATCTGGTGCGAGAAGGCTTGCGTACCACGGCAGGCCTGGTGGTCGAGACCGGTACTGCTCGTGAGGTGCATCACTTTGGTGTGTTGGCCGGCTACGGCGCAGAAGCTGTACACCCCTACCTGGCGATGGAAACATTGGCCAGCATGCACAAGGAACTGGCTGGTGATTTGAGTGCCGACAAGGCGATCTACAACTACGTCAAGGCCGTCGGCAAGGGCCTGTCGAAGATCATGTCCAAGATGGGCGTGTCGACTTACATGAGTTATTGTGGGGCTCAGTTGTTTGAAGTCATCGGCTTGTCCAGTGAAACCATTGCCAAGTACTTCACGGGTACCGCCAGCCGCGTCGAGGGCATCAGTGTGTTTGACATCGCAGAAGAAGCCATTCGAATGCACAAGGCGGCCTTTAGCGCCGACCCGGTCATGACAAACATGCTCGATGCGGGTGGCGAATACGCCTGGCGGGCGCGTGGTGAAGAGCATATGTGGACGCCAGACACCATTGCCAAGCTGCAACACAGCACCCGCGCCAACAATTGGCATACCTACAAGGAGTATGCGCAGCTCGTCAATGACCAGAGCCGGCGCCACATGACCTTGCGCGGCCTGTTTGAATTCAAGATTGACCCAAGCAAGGCAATTGCTGTGGAAGAGGTTGAGTCGGCCAAGGAGATCGTCAAGCGCTTTGCAACCGGTGCCATGTCTCTGGGCTCGATCTCGACCGAAGCGCACGCCACACTGGCAGTCGCAATGAATCGTATCGGTGGCAAGAGCAACACCGGCGAGGGAGGGGAAGATCCAGCGCGATACCGACAAGAACTCAAGGGTATACCGATCAAACAAGGCGACTCACTGAAAAGCGTGATTGGGTCGGACGTGGTCGAGGTTGACTTGCCGCTGATGGACGGCGACTCCCTGCGTTCACGTATCAAGCAGGTGGCATCCGGGCGCTTTGGCGTCACCGCCGAGTACCTTACCAGTGCCGATCAGATCCAGATCAAGATGGCACAGGGTGCCAAGCCGGGCGAGGGAGGACAACTTCCGGGGGGTAAAGTGTCTGAGTACATCGGTCGCTTGCGCCACTCAGTGCCGGGCGTCGGCCTGATCTCCCCGCCGCCGCACCACGACATCTATTCGATTGAAGATTTGGCGCAGCTGATTCATGATCTGAAAAACGTGGCACCCCATGCGAGTATCAGCGTCAAACTGGTGTCGGAGATTGGTGTCGGCACCATCGCGGCCGGCGTCGCAAAATGCAAGAGCGACCACGTGGTGATTGCCGGGCATGATGGTGGAACCGGAGCCTCACCCTGGTCGTCCATCAAGCACGCCGGCAGCCCCTGGGAAATCGGCTTGGCAGAAACCCAGCAGACGCTGGTGCTCAACCGCTTGCGCAGCCGCATTCGAGTGCAGGCGGACGGACAGATGAAGACCGGCCGTGACGTCGCCATTGGTGCGCTGCTAGGCGCTGATGAGTTCGGCTTTGCCACCGCACCACTGGTAGTGGAGGGCTGCATCATGATGCGCAAATGCCACCTCAACACCTGCCCGGTAGGCGTGGCAACGCAAGACCCGGCGCTGCGTAAAAAGTTCTCCGGCAAACCGGAGCACGTGGTGAATTACTTCTTCTTCTTTGCCGAGGAGGTGCGCCAGATCATGGCCCAGTTGGGTATCCGTAAATTTGACGACTTGATTGGGCGCGCGGATTTACTGGACATGCGCAAGGGCATCGAACACTGGAAAGCCAGTGGACTGGACTTCAGTCGTCTGTTTGCGCTGCCCAATGTGCCGGCCGATGTACCCCGTTACCAGATACTGCAGCAAGAGCACGGTTTGGAGCGTGCCCTTGACAATTTGCTGATTGAAAAATCGCGTCCCGCCATCGACAAAGGCGAGCGGGTGCAATTCATGGAAGTGGCGCGCAACGTCAATCGTTCGGTCGGTGCCATGCTGTCGGGGGCCGTGACCCAGGTGCATCCTGAAGGTTTGCCCGATAACACCATCCACATTCAGCTCGAGGGTACCGGCGGGCAATCATTTGGCGCCTTTCTGGCGCGCGGCATCACTTTGTACCTGATTGGTGATGCCAACGATTACACCGGCAAAGGTCTGTCGGGCGGGCGGGTCGTGGTGCGTCCCAGTATTGACTTCCGGGGCGAGGCAGTACGCAACACTGTGGTCGGCAATACGGTGATGTATGGCGCCACCAGCGGCGAAGCCTTTTTCAGTGGTGTGGCTGGTGAGCGTTTTGCCGTGCGCCTGTCTGGCGCGACCTCGGTGGTGGAGGGTACCGGTGACCATGGTTGCGAGTACATGACGGGTGGCACCGTGGCCGTGCTGGGTAAAACCGGACGCAACTTTGCCGCTGGCATGAGCGGAGGTATTGCCTATGTTTACGACGAAGACGGCCAGTTTTCCAAACGCTGCAACCCGGCCATGGTGTCTATGGAGAAACTGCTGACCACGGCGGAGCAGCAAGCCAGTGTCGATTTGAGCCTTTGGCATCGCGGTCAAAGCGATGAAGCGCAACTGAAGAAGCTGCTGGAAGAGCACAACCGCTGGACCGGCAGCAAACGCGCCCGCGAGTTGCTCGACACATGGGATGTGTCACGGCTGAAGTTCGTCAAGGTCTTTCCGAACGAGTACAAACGTGCACTGGGCGAGATTCACGCACGTAAAGAAGCGTTAGCCCTAACTATCCGTGCCCAGGTGGCTACAAAAAAAGAATTGGCGCCAGCCAAATAGCCCGGCAGAAATTTAACGTAGTGGGGACAGAGTTAAAGGTCTGTCCTGCAAAGGAATAAAAAAATGGGAAACATTACTGGTTTCATCGAATTTGAGCGCATCGAAGAGGGCTACAAACCGGTGGCCGAGCGCCTGAAAAACTACAAAGAGTTCGTTGTCGGACTGGACGATGCGCAGGCCAAGTTGCAGGCAGCACGTTGCATGGACTGTGGCACACCTTTTTGCAACAACGGCTGTCCGGTCAACAACATCATTCCGGACTTCAATGATCTTGTGTACCGGGCTGACTGGAAAAATGCCAGCCAAGTATTGCACAGTACCAACAATTTTCCAGAGTTCACGGGTCGAATTTGCCCGGCACCGTGCGAGGCGGCCTGCACCTTGAACGTCAATGACGCCGCCGTTGGCATCAAGTCGATCGAGCATGCCATCATTGATCGCGCCTGGAGCGAGGGCTGGGTACCGCCGCTGGTTGCTAAATGCAAGACCGGCAAGACAGTCGCAGTGGTGGGTTCCGGTCCGGCCGGCATGGCGGCGGCTCAGCAATTGGCGCGGGCCGGCCACGACGTCACCCTGTTCGAGAAGAACGACCGGGTGGGTGGCTTGTTGCGCTATGGAATTCCCGACTTCAAGATGGAAAAATCGCACATTGACCGCCGCGTCAAGCAGATGCAATTGGAGGGCGTTACCATTCGCACCGGTGTTTTGATTGGGGAAATGCCCACATCCGGGGCCGCTTCCAAAGTCACCAACTGGGCCAAGGAAACCATTTCTGCCGCCCAGTTGCAAGCCGACTTTGATGCTGTCCTGCTCGCCGGCGGCGCCGAGCAATCGCGCGACTTGCCAGTGCCGGGACGCGATCTGGATGGCATATATTTCGCCATGGAGTTTCTGCCACAGCAGAACAAGGTCAATGCTGGCGACAAGTTCAAGGGGCAGTTGCGTGCCACCGACAAGCACGTCATCGTTATTGGCGGAGGCGATACCGGTTCTGACTGTGTCGGTACCAGCAAGCGCCACGGCGCAGCCAGTGTTACCCAGTTTGAGGTGATGCCGCAACCGCCGATTGAGGAAAACCGCCCCATGACCTGGCCTTACTGGCCACTGAAGCTTCGAACCAGTTCAAGTCACGAGGAAGGTTGTGCTCGTGAGTTCGCTATTTCCACCAAGGAGTTCATCGGTGAAAAAGGAAAAGTAGCCGGTCTGAAAACTGTTCGTGTCGAGTGGAAAGACGGCAAAATGATCGAAGTGGCCGGCAGTGAACAGGTGATCAAAGCGGAACTGGTGCTTTTGGCCATGGGCTTTGTCAGCCCGGTGGCGTCAGTGTTGGAAGCCTTTGGTATTGACAAGGATACTAGAGGCAACGCCAAAGCGAGTACTGACTTCATCGGGGGCTATGCCACCAATGTAGCTAAGGTGTTTGCCGCCGGCGACGTTCGCCGTGGTCAGAGTCTGGTTGTCTGGGCCATTCGTGAAGGCCGTCAGGCCGCGCGTGCAGTAGATGTATTTCTGATGGGGTGCAGCGACCTGCCGCGGTAGTTGTGACCCCGCACTGCCATTGTGTGCTGCGCGGCCTTGAGTCGTTGCAATCCCGTATGATTGGGCGTGACCGGGAAGCTCCCGGCCTTTATCTTCTGAAACTTTGCGGGACAGTCCGCAGCTTCACCAGGCGAGCCAACTCTGTCCTCAACTATATTAATGGCCCCATCGTCTGAGTCTCTTGTCGAACTACGCAACCTGTCCTTTGGGTATGGTGAGAGGGTAATTCTGGACGACGTCTGCCTGTCGGTGCCGCGCGGCAAGGTCACAGCCCTGATGGGTGCGTCGGGTGGCGGAAAGACGACCATATTGCGTCTGATCGGTGGTCAAAATCGCGCTCAGTCCGGCCAGATGCTGTTTGATGGAGAAGATGTGACATCCATGAGCCAGCAGCAACTCTACGTTGCCCGCCGACGTATGGGTATGCTGTTCCAATTTGGTGCTCTTTTTGCCGACTTGTCGGTATTTGAAAATGTGGCCTTCCCGCTGCGCGAACACACCGATTTGTCCGAGATCCTTATTCGGGATGTTGTTTTGATGAAGCTCAACGCGGTCGGCTTGCGTGGGGCGCGTGACCTGATGCCCAGTGAAGTGTCGGGCGGTATGGCGCGGCGTGTTGCATTGGCGCGCGCGATTGCGCTGGACCCAGAACTGGTGATGTACGACGAGCCGTTTTCCGGTCTGGATCCGATTTCGCTCGGCACCGCAGCACGCCTGATTCGCCAGCTCAACGATTCCATGGGTTTGACCAGCATATTTGTATCCCATGAACTGGAGCAAACGTTTGCAATTGCCGACCATGTCATCATTTTAGTCAACGGAAAAGTAGCCACACAAGGCAGCCCTGATCAGGTGAAGAAAAGCACCGACCCGCTGGTGTTTCAGTATGTCAATGCCTTGTCGGATGGGCCGGTGCGTTTTCATTATCCGGGCTCTACCATCGAGCAGGACTTTGGCCTGGGAGTTGCAGCATGAGTTGGTATAAACCGGGTGACGTAGGGTTTGCAGTCCGAAGTCAACTAGTGGACTTGGGACAGGGTGCCCGTCTTTTCGTGCGTTTGCTGACAACGCTGGTCAGCAGCTTTAAACGCTTTGGACTGATCCGCGACCAGATACATTTTTTGGGTAATTACTCGCTGGCCATCATTGCCGTGTCCGGATTGTTCGTCGGCTTTGTATTTGGCCTGCAGGGCTATTACACCTTGCAGCGCTATGGCTCATCCTCAGCGCTGGGTTTGCTGGTCACACTCACGCTGGTGCGAGAGTTGGGGCCGGTGGTGACCGCTTTGCTGTTTGCCGGGCGCGCCGGGACATCGCTGACGGCTGAAATTGGTCTTATGAAGGCCGGCGAGCAAATCAGTGTTATGGAAATGATGGCGGTCGACCCTGTGCTGCGCATATTGGCGCCCCGGTTTTGGGCCGGAGTCATCACCATGCCGCTGCTGGCCGCTGTCTTCAGCGCCATGGGCATCATTGGCGGGTGGGCGGTCGGCGTGCTCATGATCGGTGTTGATGGCGGTTCATTTTGGAGCCAAATCCAGGGTGGCGTGGATGTCTGGCAAGACGTCGGCAACGGTGTCATCAAGAGCATTGTGTTTGGTTTTACAGTCACATTTATCGCGCTGTTGCAGGGTTTTGAAGCCCAGCCCACGCCTGAAGGTGTGGCAAGTGCGACCACTCGCACGGTTGTGGTTTCGTCTTTGTCGGTACTGGGTCTTGATTTCATCCTGACGGCCATGATGTTTACTATTTGAATACCTTGTGGAAAAGACCGCCACTACGCAAAGTGCGCGAGTCTTATCCTGAACTAAGATTGAAATCTTGCGGGACAGTCCGCCGTTATGCGCAGCGAACAGGCGCTGTCCCCAACTGAAAAAGGTGATTTATGCAGCGTTCGAAAAATGATGTTTGGGTTGGTCTTTTTGTACTGATTGGTGCCATCGCCATTCTGTTTTTGGCATTGCAGTCGGCCAATTTGCTGACTTTGAATTTCCAGACCAACTATCTGTTGAACGCCAAATTTGACAATGTGGGTGGGCTCAAGCCGAAAGCGGCGGTGAGGAGTGCCGGTGTCGTGGTAGGTCGTGTCGAGAAGATTGTGTTTGATGATAAAACCTTTCAGGCACGCGTGACGCTGGCGATGGAAAGCCGCTATCTATTCCCCAAGGACAGTTCCCTGAAAATATTGACCAGTGGTTTGCTGGGTGAGCAATATTTGGGTCTGGAACCAGGCGCCGACGAAAAGACGCTGATGGAAGGAGACACTGTTTCCAGCACCCAGTCGGCCATGGTGCTGGAAAGCCTTATCAGTCAGTTTTTGTACAGCAAGGCGGCCGAAGGCAACGTCGCTGATGTAGGCAAGGGAAAAAAATGACGGCGAATTCGATGTCGGCACATATTGGAACAGCGGCCATGGCGCCCGGGCTGTGGCTTGCCGTGCTGCTTGTTTTCCTGTCACTGGGCGGATGTGCCAGTGGGCCCAATGCCAATCCACGCGATCCAATGGAGCCCTTTAACCGCGGGGTTTATAAGTTCAACGATACGGTCGACAATGCGGTCCTCAAGCCGGTGGCTACTGCTTACCGGGATGTCACGCCGGTGCGGGTGCGACAAGGGGTCGGTAATTTTTTTGGCAACCTGGAAGACATTTGGTCGTTTGTGAACAATGCATTGCAATTCAAGGGGCAGGGTGCGATCGACAGTTTGAAGCGTTTTGGTGTCAATACTTTCATGGGTTGGGGGGGCGTTTTTGATGTGGCCACAGAAATGGATATAGAGAAGCACACCAAGGATTTCGGACATACCCTGGGCTACTGGGGTGTCGCGCCAGGCCCTTACCTTGTGTTGCCCTTGCTAGGACCATCGACCTTGCGCGATGCGGCAGCATTACCAGTTGATTGGAAGGGCGACCTCGTTTCCAATGTCCAGCACGTACCGACCCGCAATACAGCCAGCGCGGTCAGGGCGATCGACCAACGGTCAGATTTACTCAAGGCTGGCACCATGCTCGAAGAAGCCGCCCTGGACCGTTACAGCTTTACCCGTGACGCTTATCTTCAGCGCCGCCGCAGCGTCATTTACGATGGCAACCCACCAGATGACAATGGCGGTGAAGCATCGCCAACACCTGCGGACTTGCCCCAAGCACCGGGGCAGACCAGCATGCCAGCTGATGCGGTCGCTGAAACGTTAACTAAGACCGGGCCTTCCGGTGATGAGAAAGTCAAGCCATGAATGAGTTCTTTTTAAGTCGTTTGTTCGCCATGTTGCTGGTGAGCACATCAAGTCTGCTGACTCTGCCAGTAAGCGCAGCGGATCAAGCCGCGGATGCGTTGATCAAAGGCATGTCCACCGATATGCTGGACACCATCAAGGCTGACAAGGCCATTCAGGCCGGTGGTGTCTCCCGCATCATTGCGCTGGTCGATGCCAAGATCATGCCGAACGTTGATTTTCAGCGCATGACGGCGGCTGCTGTGGGTCCAGCCTGGCGCCAGGCCACCCCTGAGCAGCAAAAGCGATTGCAGGAAGAATTCAAAATTTTGCTGGTGCGTACCTATGCCGGCGCGCTAACTCAGGTGAGCGACCAGACCATTGCCATCAAGCCAATGCGTGCTGCGCCGGAGGACACAGAGGTGGTGGTCCGCACGGAAGTCAAAGGCCGAGGCGATGCGATACAACTGGACTACAGGTTGGAAAAGACACCAGGCCAGGGTGCCGGTTGGAAAATTTACAACCTGAATGTATTGGGCGTCTGGTTGGTGGAAACTTATCGCAGCCAGTTTGCGCAGGAAATCAACGCCAAAGGCATTGGCGGACTGATTGTTACCCTGACAGAGCGTAACAAGGCCAACGCCAAGAAGGGTTAGCCGTGCTTGTCTTGCCAAAGGAACTCATGCATTCTCAGGCCACCGCATGCTTGCGCATGCTGGTGCAGGGTTTGCGCTCTCAGTCGGGTTCCGAAGTGATTGTTGATGCCAGTGGCTTGAGTCGCTTTGATTCGGCGGCGCTGGCAGTATTGCTTGAATTCCGACGCGAGAGCCTGGCCGTGGGTAAGCGTTTTTCAATCCGAGGTCTGCCCGTCCAGTTGGGTGACTTGGCCAATCTTTACGGCATTGCTGAGTTGCTGGTGTCAGTCTGAAAGAGCCTGTTCGCTGCGCGTAATTTCAGTCTGTCCAGACTGCCGTCAGAATGCGGTCTGTCCCGCAAGTCTTTAGAATAGCTGCCTTCATGTCCGCAATTTCCTTCCAGTCTGTCACCAAGGCCTATCCATCCTCGCGCGGTCCCAAAGGTGACACTTTTCTGGCGTTGGATGACGTCAGCCTCGACATAGAGGAGGGCGAGTTTTTTGGCCTGCTGGGACCCAATGGCGCTGGCAAGACCACCATGATCAGCATTCTGGCGGGTTTGACACGCGCAACTTCAGGCAAGGTTTCCGTGCTGGGTCATGATGTTCTGCGCGATTACGCCCAGTCTCGGCGCAGTCTCGGTGTGGTACCTCAAGAACTGGTGTTTGATCCGTTTTTCAATGTGCGAGAGGCACTGCGGTTCCAGTCCGGCTATTTCGGTGTCAAGAAGAACGATGATTGGATTGACGAGTTGTTGGAGAATCTGGGGCTGACGGACAAGGCGAGCTCCAACATGCGTCAACTCTCGGGCGGCATGAAGCGGCGCGTGCTGGTGGCGCAGGCGCTGGTGCACAAGCCGCCGGTGATCGTGCTGGACGAGCCGACCGCCGGTGTTGACGTTGAGTTGCGCCAAACACTGTGGCAATTCATTGCCAAACTCAATAAGCAAGGCCACACCGTTTTGTTGACGACCCACTATCTGGAAGAGGCCGAAGCGCTGTGTGGACGTATTGCCATGCTCAAGCTGGGGCGAATTGTTGCGCTGGATCACACCAGTGAGTTGCTCAAGTCGGCTTCAAGCAACGTGCTGCGATTCAAAATTGATAGCGAATTGCCGAAGGTGCTGGCCGACAAAGCGCGAATCACGGGGCGCATTGTTCAGTTCCCGGCGCACGACGCGCTGGAGATTGAGCAATATCTGGCGCAGGTGCGGGAAGCTGGCTTGGTGGCGCGCGATGTCGAGATTCGCAAATCCGATCTGGAAGACGTTTTTCTTGCTGTGATGGCCGGCAAGAGCGGATCAGCAGGTAAGGAAAAAGGTCAATTTTCCGACAGGCCGCCCTTAGGAAAATTAGCCCCCCCGGGGGGCAGCGCAGTACGTGAAGCGACAAGCGAGGGGGCAATATTTTGAATGGATGGCGAACCCTGTTGTACAAGGAAGTGTTGCGCTTCTGGAAGGTAGCGTTTCAGACGGTGGCAGGGCCGGTATTGACTGCGATGCTGTACTTGCTGATCTTTGGTCATGCACTGGAGGCTCACGTCAAGGTCTACGACAAAATCAGCTACACCTCTTTTCTGGTGCCGGGCCTGGCGATGATGAGCCTGTTGCAAAACGCATTTGCCAACAGTTCGTCTTCATTGATCATGAGCAAGGTGATGGGCAACCTGGTGTTTTTGCTGCTCACGCCGCTGTCGTATGTGAATTGGTTTGTGGCCTATGTGGGTGCGGCGGTCATTCGCGGCCTGGTCGTCGGTGTCGGCGTGTTTGCTTTTTCTGCCTTTT
>JANXLW010000099.1 GCA_025354965.1 Betaproteobacteria bacterium | reverse complement strand
GTTTTGCTGGAAGGCAGTGACAGGAATGGTGTGATAGCAAAGCAATTTTTTAATGCTCAGTTTCCCGGTATCTGCGGTTGAAAAGAATGGTGGGTGATTGACTTGACCGGATTTTGTGTGTCTCGCCAACCATTTTAGTTGAGACAAAGGTGTCAACCTTCCGCGCGGCTGCACACGCAACCTGTAAAAAAAGCGCGTACCTCAAGCTGATGGTTGTCGGCAGATGCTGTTGAAGTTCAGAAAGCAAGTTTCAGTTGCTCGCCAGATAGTCGCGCACCTGCTTGAATTCAGGCCGCGAGTCCGAGTTGCCGACCAGTTGCGTAACACGGGCGTAAAAGTATTTTGCCTTGTCGCGGTTGTTGACCTGCGCCGCAGCCAGTCCGGCACCATACAGGCTGCGCAACCGGTTCGGGTCGCGCGTCTGCGAGCGTTCGTATTGCACCAGTGCCTCGGTCGGGTTGCCACTTTGCAGCAGCATCTCGGCCAGCAGTTCGCGCGCAGGAATCAGGCGTCCCGGCGAGACCGGGCTTTTTTCGCTCGAATCCTCCAGGTCGGCGGCGCTGCGCATCTGTGTCAGCGCCGCATCGCGATTGCCCTGGGCGTAGGCGATCCAGGCCAGCGCCGCCTGATGCTGCACGGTCACCTCGGTCGCCCAGTAGTCGTTCTTGGCGGCCTTGAGCAGGTCGACAGTTTCAGCGAGCTCGTTCGCACTTTGCTGCGCTAGCGCAACGTCACCGCTGCGCGCCGCGCCCAGGGACTTGGCGAACCAGACCATGGCATCAGCGAACACAAAGCGGCTCTTGCGCGGCGCCAGCAGCGCTGCATCCTGCCACATGCCACGCTCCACCGCGTAGCGCGCCGGCATCGCCGCCAGGGCGTAGCTGATGCTCATCACGGCCGGATTGAGGTTCGTCACGCTGCTGGCTTCAGCAAGGCTGGCACTCGCCTCCGTGTCGCGCCCAAGCTGCAGGCAGGCGTGGCCAAAATTGGATGCCAATATTTCACAATTAGCAGCTTGGCCTGGATTAGTTGACATCCAATCAGGGTTGATGACCTGTCAGCAAATCTACAAGAGTCCGATGTCGCGCGATGTCACACCGGAAAATATGTGCTCGATTTGCGCTGCGTTCAAGCCATACAGCCGCGCAAACAAGCCGCCAAGAATTGCCCGGTATTCGTTTAGCACCGGATAGTCACGATTCTGGAACAAGGTTGCCGGTTCCACGCGAACTTGTTCGCCCAGGACTTGCCCACCGCGAACGCTGCCACCCAAAATCCAATACACCGTGCCATGTCCATGGTCGGTGCCACGGTTGCCATTTTCACGCAAGGTGCGGCCGAATTCGCTGACCACGATCACTACCGTGTCGCGCCAATCGCGCTCCATTTCTTGTGCGAATACCGCCAATCCACGCCCCAGTTCGTCCAGCCGTCCCGCCAGATAGCCGCTGGCGCCTCCTTCGCCAACATGGGTATCCCAACCACCGACATCGACAAAACCGATGTTGTATTTGTCTTTCATGAGTTTCGCTATTCGGCGGGCTTGCAGCTCGAACCCTTTGCTGGTGATCGCGTTGCGGTTGGCGCCCTCCATTTCACCCACCATTTCCCGCATCACGTCGTCCCGCACGATGAATCCTTCGTTGACCTGCGGCGCCAGCGACGTGCCCTGGTACATGGCAGCAATGATGCTGCTTTGCCGGCTATCCAGGGCCGGTTTTGCGATCACGCGCAGCGCTGTGTTGGGCACCAGCAGGTCCCCTTGCATGATCAGCGGCAACTGGTCGGTGAAAGACATGGCGCCAGTGGCGTTTAGCGTCGTCGCCAGCCGGTTGAGAAAGCCCGAGCGGAAATTGCGGCTGCCCTCCAAGGGCTGGCCCAGCTCGAAGCTGTCCTGGGTTTCAAAGTGACTGCGCGACGCATCTTGCGTCCCGGCAAATGGAACAAAGGCGGCTTGACCACTGGTGAATAAAGGATAGATGCTGTCTCGCAACGCCGGATGCAAGCCCCAATCACCGTTGAGTATCAGTGCGCAGTCCAAATTGGCGCTGGGACGCGCGACGGCGATATGCGGCCTTGCTTCGTAATAAAACTGGCTGGAGGTGGGTATCAACAGATTGGCTGCGTCATAGCCACCGCGCAAAAAGACCAATAGCAGACGTGTTTTGCTGGCCGGTGCAGCCCACAGACCACCAACCCTGGCTGTCATTGCCAGTGTCACCAATGATTGGAGCAAACGGCGGCGTTTCATCAGAATTTCCTCCCGCTTAGCGGTGCATCATTTCGGGCGAAGACAGCAGGAAGGTATTCCATTCCTGCTGCGAACCCGCTTGGTCCAGCGCTTGACGCGTCGCCGGGCTCAAGGTCTTTTGCAGGGATTGAAAGTACAGCGGGTTGGCCAGTTGCGGAAATGCCGGGCGCTCCTGCGGTTGCGCTTCATCCGTCTTGAACAAACCCGCATGGCCTGATCCAATCGCCTTGGCAATTTCAAAACGCGTTGTCATTTGCCCTGGGCTGGCCCACGCCGCCTCGTCCAGGGAATAGCCGTCCGGCGTCTGTCGCCCATAGAGCGGCTCACCCATTCGATTCAGCCAGTTGAGCATCGGGCCCACATTCAAAATCGGTTTGTCGTCATAGGCCAGTCGAACTGCGGAGACGACGTAGTGCAGCGGGTCCTTGAACTTATGACCCAACGACTGCGTGAATTCCGTTGAGGTCAACAGTGTGCGCAAAGTCTCTGCAATGTCGCCATCGGTGCGCAGGAAGGTCTGCGTCATGCGCTCCACCAAAGGTGTTGGTGGAACGTCAGAAACAAAATAAACAGCCAGCTTGTTGCAAATGAAACGGGCCGTAGCGGGGTGACGACTAAGCCTGTCAACAGCTTCATCGAGCTCGGCCAGGCCGCGCCCGCGCACGGTTTGCCCCAAAAGTTGCTTGTCGCCGTAATCGTGCCGATTCGGATTGAATTCGAATAGCCCCTGGCGTACATACTGGGCTTGCAGTTCGCGCCGCACTTTGGGCGGGGTCGAGCCCAGGTTGACGCCGACCCCGGTCAGGATGCGCGCCAGCTCCTGTACATCGCGTTGGCTGTAGCCGCCGTTCACGCCCAGTGTGTGCAACTCCATCAACTCGCGTGCGTAGTTCTCGTTAATGCGGTTGACCGCATTCTGCTCATTGTCCAAGTAGCGCAGCATCGCCGGATGATGCACGGTTGCAGTCAACAGATCGCGAAATTTCCCAAGCGCGTGCGGACGAATTGCCCGATCTTCATAGTCGCCCACCAGAGCGCGCAGATTGTGTTTGCCTTGATACACATTGAAATGATTCATCCAGAACCAGGTTATCTGCTCCTGCAGCTGGTTCGGCGAATACAGTGCACGCAGCAAAGACCGGGTTGCCGCTTCGCGCGCCAACCGGTTCAGTTCCTGCTGGTAGGTCTGGCGCGCAATTTTCTTTTCTTCATCGTTGGTGATTGCATCAACCTCCTTGCGACCCTGCTCCAGTTCCTGGGTCAGCGATTCGAGGCTGCGTTGAGAGATCTTCATGCTGGCTATTTGAGCCTGTACCGCAGCCGGCAGAAGCGTCGGAGCTGGATGCAATTGCTGACCCAGGTAGCGCTCCAGCCCCAGCCTGTCGACCTGCTGAGCGGTAGCAACATTGACTCCCCAGGAAACGCGGTTGAGCCAGCTTACGGAATCGATTTGCGCCAGCGATGGCTGGCTGGCCTGCAGGCTGACAGACGTCCCAACGTCTATGGCTGGCGTGGCGCAGCCCGCAAGCAAACCCAACAGAGCGCAAGCTGGCGTCAAAATCAGCCGGAAGAAGGGATAGACGCACATTGGTTCTCCGATTCATCAAGACAAATGAGCCAATGACTGTGTATTGGAATGCATCAAAACAGAAACGCGCCTGACTGCCCAGCCGATGACACGGATGCCATCAACACCATAACTCAAGGGTTGCCAGGCTGTTCGGTTACCTGGGGCGCAGGTGTTACGCCCTGCTCGATACGCTCAACCAGCAGGTCGATAAAGTTGTCAGCCCCGAGCGCGATTCGCACCCGCACCGGCAGGTATTGCAGGCTCGGCGCAAACCAGATCTCGGCGGTGATCGCGCCGCGCGGATTGGCTATCGGTCTGGGCTGCAAGTGAAACGCCGACAGCGCGCCGAACTCGGTGGTCTGCAGCGTATCCAACTCGACCACATCGTAGGTCCACAATGCCATACCCTGCGGTCTGGCCAGCCACAATGGCACTTCAGAACCTATTTTCAGCGCATCGCGCCCGGTCGAAAAGCGGTGGCTCAGCTCAACGAACTGGCTGGCGGTGTCCTGCAAGCCGGGCGGCTGTAACTTTTGGGTGCCGTCCTGAAACTTGACGTAGCCGCCGTCAAAAGCCATGCGTTGCACACTACCGGGATACTGTTCCTCGTAGGCACTGGGAACCAAGCCATTGTCAGTCACCTGGCCCTGGCTGATCATGGCAACCTGGATCACCAGCGCCAGACTCAAATCGACCTGGACCTGGTAGCGGCTTTGCTCGCGCTGCCATTGCACGCGAGCACTGCCATAAATCGGGCCCCGGTAGTTTCCCGTCAGACGGTAAGTCAGACGCGTGTCGGCCGGCCAGGTGTCGGTGACAGGCAGCACTGCGGCAACTGCCGGCTCGCTGGCCTCAAACACTTTCGCCAGTGGTTCAGTTGGCGGCTCCTGACTGGTTTGTTCGTGCGCAGCGGCTGGTATTGCTTCAGCTTCAGCTTCGACTATCGGGGCCAGTGGTGCAGACGCAGGCACTGGCACTTTGTCTGGTTTGGCCTCGGCCTCGTGCGACCGTATCGGGACACTGTATGGCACAGGTGCCATAGGTACGATGGTTCGCGTGAACAGCGGTTCCGCCATGGGCACCATGGGTTTGAATACCTGCAGCTGGTTACGCAGCCAGGACAAGCCTGACAAATGACCCAGCAGGACCAGCAACACGAGCAAGAGCCCGACCCATCTGGATTTCATTCGGCGCGAACGTCCATGCGTTGCCAGTAGGGTTTGCTCAGGATCGAGGCGCGGATCACGCCTACTGGAGGCGATGATGAATTCAATGATCCAGAACTTTCTCAATCCAGCGGTCCGGGATGAGCCAGGAATAGCCCTTCAGATTTTCCAGTCATACTCAATCGTCAATGGGGCATGGTCTGAGAAACGCTCATCCTTGTAAATGGCAGCCGAACGGGCGCCGCTTGCCAGGCCGGTCGTCGCCAAGTGGTAATCCAGACGCCAGCCCACGTTCTTGGCATAAGCCTGACCGCGGTTGCTCCACCAGGT
>JANXLW010000084.1 GCA_025354965.1 Betaproteobacteria bacterium | reverse complement strand
CTGGGAGAAAATGAAAAAAGCCACCAATCTTTCGACTGATGGCTTTTCCATAATTGGCGGAGCGGACGGGACTCGAACCCGCGACCCCCGGCGTGACAGGCCGGTATTCTAACCAACTGAACTACCACTCCTGGTAGTGGTAACTTTTGCTCTCTCGAGCCAAGACGCGGGTCCTTGCGGACCTGCTATTACCTACTTGCACCGGGTTCACCTTGCGATGAATCTGGCGACCCCACGGGGATTCGAACCCCGGTACTCACCGTGAAAGGGTGATGTCCTAGGCCTCTAGACGATGGGGTCATAACCTTTGAACTTCCGTCTCAGAAATTTTTTGGTGGAGGTAAGCGGGATCGAACCGCTGACCTCTTGCATGCCATGCAAGCGCTCTCCCAGCTGAGCTATACCCCCGATACCCAAGAAGCGTTGTTACTGCGTCCTGATTTCCAAGCCTTAAATTATAGCCTTAAAAGTTAGGCCGTCCGCATCCGGGCCAGCACATCTTCTCTGCCAGCCAATTCCAGAACCGCATCCAGTGAAGGTGTCTGGGTTGTCCCCATAACCAGCACCCGCACCGGCATCGCGAGCTGCGGCATCTTGATGTTGCAAGCGGTCAGCACTTCCTTGATGGCAGCCATGATCGATGGCTTGTCCCAGCTACAGCTCGTTAATTTTACTATCAATAGCCTGATCGCCGGCTTCACCCCGTCCGTGACATGCTGTACAAACTCGTGGGCATTTGGTGTGACGTCGGCATAGAACCTGGCTGCCCAGTCAGCCAGGGCCACTGTGGTATCGCATCGATCCTTGAATAGCGCGCAGATGCGGGGCAAGCGCTCGTCGGCCTCGATGCCACGCCGGTGCAACTGCGCCGACACCAGGAGCGCCAATGCATCGTCGCTTGCAGCTTTAAGGTGTTGGGCGTTCACCCAACGCAACTTGGCTTCATCAAACTGTGCTGCGCTACGGCCCAAATGGTCCAGATTAAACCACTGCAGAAACTGCTCGCGGCTGAAAATTTCATCATCCCCATGGCTCCAGCCCAGGCGGGCCAGGTAGTTGACCATGGCATCCGGCAGATAGCCTTCGTCGCGGTATTGCGTCACCGGCTTGGCGCCATTGCGCTTGCTCATTTTTTCGCCCTGCTCATTGAGCACAGTGGGCAGATGCGCGTAGATTGGCGGCTGATGCCCAAGCGCCTTGAAGATATTGATCTGGCGCGGCGTGTTGTTGACGTGGTCGTCGCCCCGGATCACATGCGTAATAGCCATGTCGATGTCATCCACCACCACACAGAAGTTGTAGGTGGGAGTGCCGTCCGGCCGGGCGATCACCAAATCGTCCAGTTCATCGTTGCTGATCTCGATACGACCCTTGACCTTGTCATCCCAGATGACCGAACCACCCTGCGGGTTGTTGAAGCGCAGCACCGGCTTCACGCTTTCTGGAATGGGTGGCAGGGTCTTGCCTGTTGCCGGGCGCCAGGTGCCGTCATAGCGCGGCTTATCCTTGGCCGCCATCTGGCGCTCGCGCAGTGCATCAAGCTCGGCGACACTCATGTAGCAGGGATACACATGCCCTGCTGCCTGCAACTCGGCCAGTACCGTCTTGTAGCGGTCCATGCGCCGCATCTGGTAGAACGGACCTTCGTCGTAGTCCAGTCCGAGCCAGGACATGCCCTCAATGATCACGTCCACCGAAGCCTGTGTGGATCGCTCCAGATCGGTGTCTTCAATGCGCAAGATGAAGTCGCCCCCGGTGCCACGGGCAAAAGCCCACGGGTACAACGCCGAACGGATGTTGCCGAGGTGAATGAAGCCAGTCGGTGACGGGGCGAAGCGGGTGCGAATCTTTTGTGTCATGTCAGGCTATCCAGACCGCGGGCGAGGTCTATTTTCAAATCATCAATATGGTCCAGGCCCACTGCCAGACGGATCAGCCCCTGGCCCAGGCCTGCGGCTTGGCGCTGCTCTTCAGTCAGACGACCATGCGAGGTACTGGCAGGGTGACAGATGGTGGTTTTGGTGTCGCCCAGGTTGGTCGTGATAGAGCTGACCCGGGCCGCGTCAATAACGGCAAATGCATTGCGGCGCAGCGCCGCGTCATCACTACCCTTGACTTCAAAGGACAGGACCACCCCACCCAGACCCTTGCCACTTGCCGATTGTTGACGCATGGCCAGGGAATGTTGCGGGTGCGATGGCAAACCAGGGTAATACACCTGCGCCACTTTGGGGTGGGCTTGCAACCACTGCGCCACCGCTAGTGCCCGCTCGGATTGAGTCTGCATGCGGATGCCAAGGGTTTCCATGCCTTTGAGCACTACCCAGGCATTGAACGGGGACAGCACCATGCCTGCGGTCCTTGAAATGGGCAGAAACACTTCATCCACAAATTGCTGATCGCAGCAAATGGCACCCGCCATGACGCGGCCTTGCCCATCCAGGTATTTGGTACCAGAATGAATAATGAAGTCGGCACCAAAACGTTTGGGCTGCTGCAGTGCCGGACTGCAAAAGCAATTGTCCACAGCCAACATTGCACCGACGTCGTGCGCAACATCAGCCAGCGCCTGGATGTCACAAACATCGGTCAGCGGATTGGTCGGCGTCTCGGCAAACAGCAGTTTGGTGTTGGGACGAACCGCAGCGCGCCAGGCCGCCACATCAGTTTGAGAGACATAACTTGTCGCAACGCCAAACTTGCCAAACTCACCGGAAAACAGCCGCATAGTGGAACCAAAGACCGACTGCGAACACACCACGTGGTCGCCAGCGCGCAACAAGCCCATGCCCAGCAGCAAAATTGCCGCCATGCCGCTGGAGGTCGCCATGGCTGCTTGCGTACCTTCCAACGCCGCCAGCCGCAATTCCATGCTGGTCACCGTCGGGTTGCCAACGCGGGTATAGGTGTATCCATCCTCCTCACCAGCAAACCGACGCGCCGCAGTTTCGGCATCGGGTTGCACGAAGCTGCTGGTCAAATAAAGTGCCTCGGAGTTCTCGCCATATTGGCTTTTATCCACGGCCACGCGCACGGCCAGCGTATCCGGATGCAAGTGGCCAGGTGGTTGCCTATCAGTCATGCTCAGTCTGCGTTATTGGGTAGCGCCAGGCGAGAGTTATCTTCGACCCCCTCATCGCCACCGACCCGATTGGAATTCAGTCTGACAATGTCATCGGCAGTTATATCGCCGGTGACGTAGACGCCGTCAAAGCACGATGCATCAAAGCCCTTGATGTTGGGGTTCAGTGAACCAATCGCCTTCTTCATGCCGTCTACGTCCTGGTAAATCAGCGC
>JANXLW010000064.1 GCA_025354965.1 Betaproteobacteria bacterium | reverse complement strand
CCGGGCTGGCGCTGCCGTCCTGCTGGCTGAAGATGTTGCGCCCATCAGGGTCGACAATGCTCTGGTGGATGTGCATGGCGCTGCCGGGCTCGGTCTCCATCGGTTTCGCCATGAAGGTGGCGAAGATGCCATGGCGCAATGCAGTCTCGCGCACCGTGCGCTTGAACAGGAACACGCTGTCGGCCAGCTCCAGCGGGTCACCGTGTGTGAAGTTGATTTCCATCTGGCCGGCACCGGCCTCGTGAATCAGGGTCTCGACGCCCAGGCGGTGTACACCGCAAAAAGTCGACAGCTCCATGAAGAAGGGATCGAAATCGTTCACCGCATCAACCGAATAACTCTGTCGTCCGGCTTCCGGTTTACCGGTGCGGCCAATCGGCGGTTGCAGCGGCTCGTGCGGGTTTTGCTGGCGCGCCACCAGGTAGAACTCCATCTCGGGCGCCACAATCGGACGCCAGCCGCGCTGGCTGTAGAGCGCTATCACCTGGCGCAGCACGGCGCGCGGCGACAGCGCCACCGGCGTGCCATCCCACTCAAAGCAATCGTGAATGACCACCGCCACCGGCTCGGCGGCCCAGGGCACGACACGAAAGGTGGCAACGTCGGGCTTGCACACCATGTCGGGGTCGGTGTCGCCGACGTGCGGCCCGTTGTCCGGCTGCTGGCCGTTGACGGTATTGAGCAGCACGCTTTTCGGCAAGCGCATTTCGCCGGCACTGAGGAACAAATCCTTGGGCAAAATCTTGCCGCGCGCAATGCCAGTCATGTCGGGGATCACACACTCCACTTCATGGATGCGGTGCTGCGCCAGCAGTTGGGTAATGGGTTCGTTCACAAGGGGTCCTTCAACCATTGGATGATCTGCGTGCTGACGGCGGGGCTGCTCAGCAGCGCCATGTGGTTCGTGCGGTAGGCGATCGATTGTGACGCTGCGGCAAACACCAGATTTCGCTGGGGCTCATCATGCCGCCCCAGGGCGCTGTGCAACGGTACCAATCCGTCACCGAGCAAGCGGTCCACCAGGGCACTGCGTTTGGCGGCAGTCGTGGCCGCCACGGTGTAGCAGGCCACGCCCTCGGGCAAAGGCAGGTGCTGGCGCCGGTCGGGTTGTCTTTGAAACCGGTCGCGCCCCTGCCAATCGACGTCCAGCACGTGACCATAGCGCAGGTCGGTGATACCAGCACTGCGCAGCTGGCCCAGCTTGGCAAAGGGTCGGCTGTAGGGCGTGCTGCCCAGGATGACATCGATCCAGTTGCCGGCCTGCTCCAGCGGTGCGCCATGGTGGGGTGTGCCCAAAAACACAATGTTCTTCAGCAGACCAGGCCAGCGCAAGCTATTCCGTTTGGCGTAGTGAACGGCGCTGCGTGTCAGCAAGCCGCCCATGCTGTGGGCGACCACCGTCAATTCCTTGATGGGTGTTGGCCAATGGGTGAGAAGTTGTTCAAGCTGGCTGGCAAGTTGATGCCCGTTTTGCGAGGTATGCAGACCTGTGTTGTAGCGCAAATAAACCGGCGTGTAGCCCAGCGCCGCTACGAGCGCCGCCCCGTGGTCAACAACTTGGTCCTGATGTTTCGTTTGCCACTGCAAGTCGTTCATGCACAGACCGTGAATCAGCAGCAAGACCTTGCCGCTGGCCTCTGGCATGTTCGGCAACGCTTGCCAGTCCAGTGCATGACCTCGGTAACGCAGTGTCATCGGCGTAGCCAGCGGGTTGTGGCTGGCCAGCAAGCGGTCGCCCAGCACACCATTGAGCGCCGCCAGCACCGCTTCGCGCTCGGGTGTTTCGGGTGGCTCACCTTCAATTCTCTCGAGTAGCGGTTGCAGCCTGGCAAACGCCACATCGAGCCCTTTGCCGACCCACTGCGTGACACCTTGCACGCTCTGGTAAATCAAACCGGTCAAACCGCGCGTTGTGCCCGGCGCTTGTCCACCTGGTACGCCCATGCTGCTCCAGACCGACTGGTGCACGCCTTCGGCCATGCGGGCCACGCCCGCCGTCGCCTGCGTTGCCAATTGCGCCACAGCTCTGAGATCAGCTGCACGCAGATGTTTCAGCGGATTTTTGGGGGGTGGTTGAGTCATGGTGGAAATCCTGCATCCAACATCCCGGTATCAGTTGAGGACATAGCTGGTTTGCTTGCGCGTAACTGCGGTCAGCCTCACAAGGTTTAGAACTTTTCATACGGCGCCAGGTAGCGCCACTGACCGAGCGGCAAATTGCCCAGCATCACATTACCGATGCGCACGCGTTTGAGGCCCACCACTTTCAAGCCCACCAGCTCGCACATGCGGCGAATCTGACGCTTCTTGCCTTCGCGCAATATGAAACGCAACTGGCCTTCGTTCTGCCACCAGACTTTGGCGGGTTTCAGCGCCGCGCCATCAATCGAGAGACCGTAATTCAAAAGGCGCAAATCCTCGTCGTGTAAACGACCGCCACGCACCGACTGAACGCGCACCAGATATTCTTTTTCAACCAGCGAATTCTCGCCGATCAACTGCTTGGCAATGCGTCCGTCCTGGGTGAGGATCAGAAGCCCGGTTGAATCGATGTCGAGCCGACCGGCGGGTACCAGACTTTTTAGTTGCTCGCGCTGAAAACGCAGGGGCGAGCGATCTTCCCGCCAACGA
>JANXLW010000024.1 GCA_025354965.1 Betaproteobacteria bacterium | reverse complement strand
AGGTATCGCAACCGAATTTTTACTCATCATCAACCAGGAGTCACCATGTCAAAGCATTCTCTGAGCCGCCGTCAGGCACTTGTTCTGGTCGCCGCTGCGGCCAGCCTGAGTTCGGGTCTGGCGCTGGCGCAAGCCAAGCTCAAAGTGGCCGCCATTTACACCGTCCCGTTTGAACAGCAATGGGTCAGCCGTTTGCACAAGGCGCTGAAGGCGGCCGAAGCCCGCGGCGACATTGAATACAAGGCCAGCGAAAACGTCTCCAACGCCGACTACGAGCGCGTCATGCGCGAGTACGCCACCGGCGGCAATACCCTCATCGTGGGTGAAGCCTTTGCCGTCGAGGCGGCAGCGCGCAAGGTGGCCAAGGACTTCCCCAAAGTGTCCTTCCTGCTGGGCTCTTCCAACAAACCGCAAGCCCCCAACTTCAGCGTGTTTGACAACTTCATCCAGGAACCCGCCTACCTGTCCGGCATGATTGCCGGTGGTGTGACCAAGAGCAACCGGATTGGCATGGTGGGTGGCTTCCCCATCCCCGAAGTCAATCGCCTGATGAACGCCTTCATGGCCGGCGCCAAAGAGGTCAACCCCAAGGTTGAATTCAGCGTCAGCTTCATCAACAGCTGGTTCGATCCACCCAAAGCCAAGGAAGCCTCTTTCGCCATGATCGACAAGGGCGCCGACGTGATGTATGCCGAGCGCTTTGGCGTCAGTGATGCGGCCAAGGAAAAAGGCAAACTGGCGATTGGCAATGTGATCAATACCCAGGCCCAGTACCCGGATACGGTCGTGGCGTCGGCCTTGTGGAACATGGAGCCCAGCATCGACCGCGCCATCAAACTGGTGAAAGAAGGCAAGTTTGCCGCGGAGGACTACGGCCAGTATTCCACGATGAAATACAAAGGCTCCGAGCTGGCGCCGTTGGGCACTTTCGAGAAAAAGATCCCGGCCGATGTAGTGGCCAAGGTGCGCGCGAAAGAAAAAGCCATTCTGGACGGCAAGTTCAGCGTCAAGGTGGACGACAGCCAGCCCAAGTCAACGGCTAAATAGTTGAGTCCTCACGCAGCGTGAGCGACCCGGTCCTCGTCTTGTCCGGCATCAGCAAGCGCTTTGGCGCGTTGCTGGCCAATGACGACATCTCGCTGCAGCTCCATCGCGGCGAGGTGCTGGCACTGTTGGGTGAGAACGGTGCCGGCAAGTCGACACTGGTTTCAATTCTGTTTGGGCATTACACGGCAGATAGCGGAACCATCGAGGTGTTTGGCAAACCCCTTTCCTCGGGCGACCCCAGGGCGGCACTGAATGCAGGCATTGGCATGGTGCACCAGCACTTCACGCTGGCTGACAACTTGAGCGTGCTGGACAACGTGATGATGGGTTCGGAGTTGCTTTGGCAACCTTTTACCCGCCGCCGCTTGGCACGTGCCAAACTGATGCAGGTGGCACAGCGCTTTGGTCTGGGCGTTGACCCGATAGCCAAGGTGGGCAACCTGTCGGTCGGTGAGCGCCAGCGGGTTGAGATACTCAAAGCGCTGTACCGGGGTGCGCGCATTTTGATTCTGGACGAACCGACCGCCGTCCTGACGCCGCAGGAAAGCGAGGCCTTGTTCGAGGTACTGGCGCAGATGGTGGCGCAGGGTCTGTCCATCATCTTTATCAGCCACAAGCTGGGTGAAGTGCTGCGCGTGTCACACCGCATTGCCGTGTTGCGTGCTGGCAAGCTGGTCGCCCAGGCTGACGCCAAACAATGCAGCCAGGCGCAACTGGCCCAATGGATGGTTGGCCACGCTATTTCAACACCACAGCGCCGCCCGGCGCCAGCGGTGGGCGAGCCGGTGTGTGTGCTGCATCAGGTGAGCAGCGGGAGCGGGCGGGACCGACTGGAACAGGTGTCACTCACGCTGCACAGCGGCGAGATCGTTGCCATTGCCGGCGTCTCTGGCAACGGTCAGGTGGCGCTGGCTGAACTGTTGTGTGGCACGCGACACGCTTCAAGCGGTCAGGTCGAGTTCATGGGTCAATCGCCACCTGCACACCCAGCCCAATGGGTCGCCCTTGGCGTGGCGCGAATTCCTGAAGACCGCCACAACGTGGGGGTGATAGCTGATTTGCCAGTGTGGGAAAACGCCGTCTCCGAGCGCCTGCACAGCCCTGTGTTCTCGCGTTTTGGCTGGGTCCGTCGGCGCGTCGCACGCGCTTATGCGCAGCGGGTGATGGCGGCTTTTGACGTGCGTGGCGGCGGCGCGTTGACGCCGGCACGCTCGCTGTCTGGTGGCAACATGCAAAAACTGATTTTGGGACGCGCACTAACGCACCCCGAGAGCAACGCAGTTGCCAAGGCAAACATCAGCCCGCAACTTATCGTTGCCCATCAACCCACCTGGGGCCTGGACATTGGTGCTGTCGCCTACGTGCAGGAACAGCTCATCGCCGCGCGCGATGCCGGTGCAGCGGTGCTGCTCATCTCTGATGATCTGGACGAAGTTTTGACCTTGGGCGACCGCGTCGCCGTGATGCACGGCGGCAGCTTGAGCCCGGCGCTTGCTGCGCTCGAATGGACACGCGAAAGCATCGGCCTGGCGATGGCGGGGGGCAACGCGGTACACGCAGTGTTCTCGAAGAGCGGCGTAGCCACAAGCGTGGGGGCCACATGAGACTGGAAAAACGCGGTGAAACTTCGGCGGCCGCGCTGTTGCTGGCACCCGTCGGGGCCGTGCTGTTCACCTTGTTAGTGGGCTCCTTGTTGGTGCTGTGGGCTGGTGCCCCGGTCGGCCAGACCTACCGCTTATTGCTGCAAGGTGGCTTTGGCTCGGTTTTCGCTTTAAGTGAAACCCTGACCCGTGCCATTCCGCTCATGCTCACGGGCCTGGCTGCCACGGTTGCCTTCAAGGCGCGCCTGTTCAACATTGGCGCCGAGGGCCAACTCTACGTTGGCGCACTGGCCGCCGTGGCGGTCGGCGGACTGCACGACGGTACCGGGTTTGCATTGCCGCCGGCGCTGCTGTTTGTGTTGATGATGCTGGCCGCCGCGCTGGCCGGTGCGCTGTTGCTATTGGGACCGGCGCTGATGAAGACCAAGCTGGGCGTCGATGAAGTGGTCACCACGCTGCTGCTCAACTTCATAGTGCTGCTGCTGGTGTCCCTGATGCTTGACGGCCCCATGAAAGACCCGACCGCCATGGGCTGGCCGCAAAGCGTGGCCTTGATGGGCGAGCTGGAGCTCTCCAAATTGATTCCCCAAACACGCGTGCATACCGGTCTCATCTGGGGTTGCGTCCTGTCAGTGGGTTTGTGGGTACTGATGAAATACACCGTGCTGGGTTTTGACATTCGCGCCGTCGGTGCCAACGCGCGCGCGGCCGCTTTTGCCGGTGTCTCGGTCACGCGCACCGTGATCATTGTGGCCATGCTGTCGGGCGCTCTGGCTGGCCTGGCCGGTGCTATTGAAGTGGCCGGGCGCACCAGTTATCTGACGCTCGACATGTCGCCCGGTTACGGCTACTCCGGCATCGTGATTGCCATGCTGGCGGCCTTGCACCCACTGGGCGTGGTGGCTGCCAGCGTGTTTGTGGCCGGTGTGCTGGTGGGCGCCGACAGCATGAGCCGCGCGATCGGTGTGCCAACCTATATCGCCGACGTGATCGTCGCTGCGTCCTTGATCTCGGTGCTGGTGGCGACGCTGCTAACGCAGTACAAAGTGCGGTGGAAATAGTGGAACTATTCGACATCCTCACCAACCTGTCCTTCTGGGTCGCAGTATTGCGCATTGCGACGCCGCTGATTCTGGGCACGCTGGGTGTGTTGCTGTGCGAGCGCGCCGGCGTCTTGAACCTTGGTATTGAAGGCATCATGGTGGCCGGCGCCTTCACTGGCTGGCTGGCAGTCTTCGCAGGTGCACCGCTGTGGCTGGGCGTGCTGGTGGCGGCGCTCACAGGGGCGGTATTTGGATTGCTGCACGCCTTCCTGACGGTGCTGTTGGCCTTGTCGCAACACGTGTCGGGTCTGGGTATCACGCTGTTGGCAACTTCCCTGAGTTATTACGGCTACCGGGTTAGTTTTCCAAAAGTCACAACGCCGCCGACTATCACCCCATTGCATGAAATGGACTGGCTCGGCCTGCCGATACTGGCGCAACAAACCCCACTGACGCTGCTGGCACTGATGGCTGTGCCGCTAATTGCCTATGTGCTGTACCGGACACCCATCGGTCTGGCGGTGCGCATGGTAGGCGAAAACCCGCAGGCGGCCGAAGGGCAGGGGGTGTCAGTCGCTGCGGTGCGCACCGGTGCCATTGTGGCCGGCTCGGCGTTGATGGGCGTGGCCGGTTCCTTCCTGACACTGTCAGCCTTCAATGCCTTCTTTTTCAATATGGTCAACGGGCGTGGCTGGATCTGCGTGGCGCTGGTGGTATTTGCCTCGTGGCGCCCTGGCAAGGCTTTGCTGGGAGCCTTGTTATTCGCATTTTTTGATGCCCTGCAACTGCGCCTGCAACAATCAGGCGGTGCCGTCCTGCCATACCAGATTTACTTGATGCTGCCCTACGTGCTGTCAATCGCAGCCTTGATTTTGGTGGCCCGCAAGGCGAGCTATCCACAGGCACTGATGAAACCCTATCGCAAAGGTGAACGCTAGATGCTTGATTTACTGCTGAAAAATGCCACGCTACCAGATGGACGCACCAGCATGTCGATCGCGGTTCGCGCCGGGAAAATTGTCGAGGTTGCAGCTGGTCTGGATGCCCCGGCGCAGCAGGTGGTTGACGCGCAGGGTTTGCTGCTCAGTCCACCGTTTGTTGATGCCCATTTCCACATGGACGCAACGCTCAGCTACGGTTTGCCGCGCGTCAACCAGTCCGGCACGCTGCTGGAGGGCATTGCCCTTTGGGGCGAGCTCAAACCGCTGCTGACCCAGGAGGCCTTGATTGAACGAGCCCTAACGTACTGCGACTGGGCGGTGGCCAAAGGGCTGCTGGCAATCCGCAGTCACGTTGATATTTGCGACCCACGGCTGTTGGCGGTTGAAGCGTTGCTGGAGGTCAAACGACGTGTCGCTCCCTACCTGGATTTGCAACTGGTGGCCTTTCCGCAGGACGGCCTGCTGCGCGGCCCACAAGGCCCTGAGCAGCACCTGAGCAATCTGAAGCGCGCTCTCGATATGGGCGTGGACGTGATTGGCGGCATTCCGCATTTCGAACGAACCATGGCGGATGGCGCACTGAGCGTCAAGCTGCTTTGTGAACTTGCCGCCGAGCGTGGCCTGATGGTAGACATGCACTGCGACGAATCGGACGACCCGCTTTCGCGCCATGTCGAGACACTGGCGTTTGAAACCCGACGTCTGGGACTGCACGGCCGCGTCACCGGCTCGCACCTGACCTCCATGCACAGCATGGACAACTACTATGTGTCAAAACTGCTGCCACTGATGGCAGAGGCGCAATTGCGGGTGGTGGCCAACCCGCTGATCAACATCACCCTGCAAGGGCGGCACGACACGTACCCGAAACGCCGCGGCCTGACGCGCGTGCCCGAACTGCTGGCCGCTGGCATCAACGTCGCCTTTGGTCACGATTGCGTGATGGACCCCTGGTACAGCCTCGGGTCAGGCGATATGCTGGAAGTGGCGCACATGGGATTGCACGTGGCGCAGATGACCAGCCAGGCTGCCATGCACCAGTGTTTTGACGCAGTGACTGTCAATGCGGCACGGATTTTGAACCTGCAAGACTATGGTCTGGAAGTCGGCTGCAATGCTGACTTCTGTTTGTTGCAGGCACGCAATCCGGTGGAAGCCATCCGCCTGCGCGCCACGCGCCTGAAGGTGTACCGGCGCGGCCAACTGGTGGCCGAGACGCCATTGGCCACCAGCCAGTTGCTGTTATCCGGGCGACCGACGCAAACCTCGCTGATGTTGCCTGCCGATCAGCCGCACTTCACCGATAGTTACTTGCCTGCCTGATGCGCTTGTTCCAATCAGAGAGTTGCTGCTTCTGTGTATCTTTGGAGACGCCGCGCCTTTCCTGAATCTTGCCGGCAAGGTCGTCGCGCCTGCCCGCAAGCACATGAAGATGGTCATCGGTAAGCTTGCCCCATTGCTGCTGGACATTGCCTTTGAGCTGATGCCAGTTGCCTTCAATGCGATCCCAGTTCATTTCGGTCCTTTTGAGTGGTGTGAATTGGCAAAGTGCCGGAAGATCTTGCCCCTGATCTCTGTCGTGAGCTTAGGGGGCCTGCCGCCCGAAGTCTGTTTGCCAGCGCACAGATTCCATTGGCACCGGAAATGAGCGCGCCGAGGGCACCCGCGTGCGCGGGTTGTCCATCACCCTTGCGCAGCGCAACTCGGGCAAGGCATTTAAATCACTCAGGCGCCATGCTGTCCCAAGCGCTGAGAGCTTCGGCCGCGTACATCAGTGCCGGACCACCTCCCATGTAGACGCACACGCCCAGCATCTCTTCCATTTCGGCGCGCGTGCACTGAAGTCTGCGCAATGCCTTGACATGAAATCCGATGCAGCCTGAGCAGTGTTGTGTGACGCCAATGGCCAGTGCTATCAATTCCTTTGTCTTGGCGCTAATGGCTCCCTCAGCCATGGCGGCGCGCGCCAACTGCCCAAAACCCTGCATCGCCTCAGACTGGGATTTTCGAAATGGAGCGAGGTTCTGATTGATATCTTGAATCAGTCCAGTATGGTCAAAGGTACTCATATGAAATTGGATGCGTGCAATGCGCTAAAAATAATTCGGTTCAAAAGGATTGCCCTGATGGCGCTCATCCCACCCTATCGACACTCCTGCTTGGGGCAGCCATCCGGCCGCTCATGGGCCGGTAGCGGGCAGCGGTTGACCTCAAACGGCGACATCGACAGCAGTGTGGTCAGAGCGCTGCACACACTGGTGACGCCCCAGAAGACAAAAAAAGTCATGGTGTAGACACCTTGGCGCGACAATTCCACGGGATGGCCGAACCACTGCAGGTCTTGTGGGTCGATCATGCCAAACACCAGTACTTCAAGCACGCCGGCCATTAAAAAAGCCGGCCAGGCGATCCACATCAATCGTTGTGACAACATGTTGGTCTGTCCTCTAAGTGAGCGAGCGGTTTTGCATTGCGATTCCTTACTGTGGAACCAAAAAAACTGACTTTTCTGACAAGTGACCGGGCGTGTCCAGCGCATCGATCTCAAAGCGGATCGGGTGCGCGCCTGGCGCCGCCGTATCAGCAGGTGCCTGCACCCGCACCGCCACCCAGCGCGCCTGGGTGGAGTCCACCAGCACCACATTGTCGGAGCTGATCTGCAGTCCTGGCAAGCCGTTGGCTGTGATTTTGTAATGCTGCGGTGATTCGGTGGCGTTCATGAGTTGCAGCCGGTACACGTTCTCGATTCTGCCATCGGCCACAATGCGCGCGGTGACGCCGCGGTCACGCACGACGTCGACCTTGAAGGGTGTGCGCAGCGTCAGGCTGACCAGCATGGCGACGACGATGGCGCCCAATATGGTGGAGTAGATCAGCACGCGCGGGCGCAGCACATGGCGCAGAGTCTGTGATTGGCTCCAGTGCTGGCGCATGGCGTTGTCGGTGGAGTATTTGACCAGGCCGCGCGCATAGCCCATTTTGTCCATAACGGTGTCGCAGACGTCAACACAGGCGCCGCAGCCTATGCATTCGTATTGCAGGCCTTGGCGGATGTCAATGCCGGTGGGGCAGACCTGGACACACAGACTGCAGTCAACGCAGGCGCCCAGATTCAGCGTGGAGATGTCCGCCTTTTTGGAGCGGGCACCGCG
>JANXLW010000479.1 GCA_025354965.1 Betaproteobacteria bacterium | reverse complement strand
CCGGGCTTGACCATGTCGGCGGTCAACACATTGCGTCTTCCCACCGCTGCCACGATGACGTCGGCCTGGCGGGTGTGGTGGCCCATATCGGCGCTGAAGCTGTGGCAAATGGTGACCGTGGCATTGGCCTGCAACAGCAACAACGCCATCGGCTTGCCGACCGTGTTACTGCGACCGATGACCACTGCATGCTTGCCCCTCAAGTCGATGCCGGTGCTTTCAATGAGTTTCATGCAACCGTAAGGCGTGCAGGGTCGAAAGCCGGGTGCACCTGTCATCAATTCGCCGGCGCTCAGGGTGGCATAGCCGTCCACATCTTTCGCAGTGGAAATAGCCGCAATGACCTGGTGCGGGTCGATCTGTTTGGGCAGCGGCATCTGGACCAGAATGCCGTGCACTGAGGGGTCCGCATTGAGCTCTGCAATGCGCGTCAGCAGATCGGCTTGCGGCAGGCTGGCGTCGTATTTTTCGAACACCGAGCGCACACCGGTATCGGAACAGGCTTTCACTTTGTTGCGCACATAGACGGCGCTGGCCGGATCTTCGCCCACCAAAATGACGGCCAACCCAGGCGTCACACCGCGTGCCTGAAGTGCCAGCACGCGTCCGCTGACGTCGCTGCGCAGCTTGGCGGAAAGCGCAATGCCATCGATGATCTGGCCCAATTGTCGCGTTGTCATCATTACTGCTCCATAAGTTGAAAAGCCCGCTGATCCTGGTCGGGCGGGCGTCGGGTGCTATGAATACCGGAAGTTGCGGGGCAGACCGCTGTTAACTGCGGTGAACCTGCAATGGGCTCAATTGATTGGCTGGCATCAAGCTTTGGAGGTGGATTGTCCCAAAGCAATTTTCAGCAGGTCGGCCACGGTATTGGCATCGAGTTTTTCCATGATGTTGGCGCGGTGTGCTTCCACCGTTTTAATGCTTATGCCAAGGTCGTCGGCAATCTGTTTGTTCAGTCGGCCGGCCACGATGCGCTCCAGCACCTGCGATTCGCGCAGTGTCAGTCGGGCCATCAGGGCGCCGCGGCTGGCGGCGCTCTGGTGTTCCGCAAAAGAGTCTTTGGCGTGGTCCAGCATACGTTCCACCAGCAGCACCAGCTGGTCTTCCTTGAAGGGCTTCTGAATGAAGTCCATGGCACCTTTTTTCATGGTGTCCACGGCCATCGGTACGTCACCGTGTCCGGTAATGAAAACAATGGGCAGTGGCGAGTGATTCTCCAGCAGCAGGCTCTGCAGCTCAAGACCGGTCATGCCGCTCATGCGGATGTCAACTATCAGGCAAGCCACTTCGCGTGCGTCGTAGCGGCTTAAAAATGACTCGGCGGAATCAAAGCAGCGAACGCGGTAGTCTTTGCCTTCGAGCAGCCATTGAAGCGAGTCGCGGACGGCTTCATCATCGTCGACTACATACACGGTGCCTTTTTTTGGTATCAAACTCATGCTTTATCCTGGATTTACCCGGGAGTCCTTGGTTGTCAGTGCGGCCGGCTGAGTGTCTTGCTGATCGGATTCGGCCAGGGGAATCCAGAAGGAAAAACGGCACCCGGTTACTTCGACGCCATTGTAGAGGTTCTCGGCTTTCATCCGCCCCAGGTGCGATTCGACAATCGAGCGGCACAGGCTCAGGCCGATACCCATTCCGTCGTCCTTGGTGGAATAAAAAGCTTCATAGATTCGCGCCATGACTTCGGATCCCAGCCCTTTGC
This sequence comes from Betaproteobacteria bacterium, assembly GCA_025354965.1. Classification (GTDB taxonomy): domain Bacteria; phylum Pseudomonadota; class Gammaproteobacteria; order Burkholderiales; family Burkholderiaceae_C; genus Rhodoferax. The sequence continues at coordinate 6,391 of JANXLW010000479.1, read as the reverse complement.
CGGAGTCGGTGACAGTGAATTCCACTACCGCTTTGTCATTCACCAGCGTTGGTGCCACCCGTAACTTGACGCTGCGCTGGGCCGTTGGCCTTTGTGCTGAGTCAATCGACTCGGCCGCATTTTTGAGCAAGTTGACCAGCACTTGCTCGATCAGAATCGGGTCTACCAGCAGTGCCGGCATGCGCGGAGCAACATAGTGGGTAAGCCGCACATTGCGGCGGCGCATTTCAATTTCGGCCAGTTCCAGTGCTTCTTCCACCATATTGGAGATGTCCGACCGGCTGCGATTGGGTTTACTGCGTTTCACAAAAGAACGTATGCGCTGAATGATCTGGCCAGCTCGCTGTGCCTGCCTGGCAGTCTTCTCCAGTGCGACCAGCAAGTCCGTTTCGCTGATTTGATGCGACTTGATGCGCGATACCATGCCTTGGCAATAGTTGTTGATGGCAGTCAGTGGCTGGTTCAGTTCGTGTGCCACGCTGGAAGCCATTTCACCCATGGTGATCAAGCGACTGGCGGCCTGCGCGCGCTCGGTTTGCGCAGCAGATTGTTTCTCGGCGATACGCCGGGCCGTGATGTCGGTGGCAATCACCATCTGCGCCAGTCGACCATCGACCCAACTCAAATAGCGGGTACGAACTTCAAGCCATTTGCCCAAAGTATCGAGATAAATCTCGGTACTTTCAGGCTCGCTGTCTGGCAGCAAGTTGGTCGGCAAACCAGCGAATGCGTCAACATCGTCCAGCGATTCGTCGCTGGGTGGTATCACCGGTACGCCAGCCTGCGCCACCAGCGCCAGATGGCCACTGGCCCGCGTGCCAAACCAGAGTCGGTACAGCTTGTTGGCAAACAGCAGTTCGTCACTACCCAGCGGCGCCACCGAGATGGAGGCATCGAGTGCTTCCAGCACAGTGGTGAAGCGTTCATGGGAGGCCGACAATTGCTCGCGAATTCGGTTCGGCTCGGAAATGTCGACCATCGACGTCATCCAGCCGGTTTGCGTGCCCCGCGCGTCTACTAAGGGCGAGACATACAGGCGGGCGTAAAACAAGGTACCGTCGCGGCGCTTGATGCGCAACTGAATGCCGTCTGGAAGGATTTTCCCTGCCAATTCCTCTTCCAGCCTGAGTGTCAACATTTCGTGATCAGCCTCCGGCCAGTACGGGAACGGCGCGATTCTTCCGACCAGGTCGGCTTCGGTCCAACCCGTCATCTGGCAAAAGGCGGCGTTGACGAAAGTGATGCGACCTTGCAGATCAAGTGCCCGCATACCCGTCGACAACGAATTCTCCATGGCTCGGCGGAACACAGTTTCGTTTACCAGCGCTTGCTGGGCCTGCAATCGGCGGCGCGTGTGGCGCCAGTTGGCGATCAACATCCAGGCCGTCATGGTGCTCAGGGTGATTACCAGCCAGAACAGTCCACGGCTGATCAGTCCCAGTGAGGTTCGGTATGCCTGGCCTCGTATCAGGAGGCCATTTCCCACTGGCGATACCGGAACTTCGTAGGCGTTGACCGGTTCATCCCAAGGTGACAGGCGATTGCCCGGGCCGCGCGGTGGAATGCTTACGCCGGCCAGCAAGGCGCCTTTGGCATCATGCAGTGAAACCGCGTAGCGTGCCGAGACCTCAGCCGGCACACCATACCGATACAAGCCGTCAACCGAATACTCTGCCAGCAGGACACCCGAAAAATGGGCGCGGTCGCTCAACGGTATGTGCAGTTGCAGCGTTGCCGGCGTGTCCGGCGTCGCGGCCCGCTGTGAGTAGACTGGTTGCTGGAGCTCGCGCGCCAGCGTGAAAGTGCTCTCTGTATCGCCCATCTTGAGAGTGCTGCCGATAGTTCTGAGCTGATGCGACGGCAGACTGGCTGCACCGGTGCTGGCGATGATGCGCCCTCGGTCATCGATCCAACTCAGTCCTTGCAGCTCGGGGTAGCGGTTGATGAGTTGCTCTGCCCGCCTTTCGAAGTCTTCAGCATCGAGTTCTCGCGCCGACATCTCGCGGGCGACGCGCATGAATTGCTCTTGCCGTTCCAGCAGGCGCAGCCGAAGGCGCTGCTGTGTGTATTCGACGTCACGCTTGACCGCTTCCAGCTCCCGGTCAATTTCCTCGAAGCGCAAGTAGGCAAACGCCGCCACAATCGCGGCCAAAAAAAGTAGCACGGCGGCAAGCGGGGCCAGTGCAGAAAAACGGTCCTGACGTTGCGGTGTCAAGCGCCGCCACCAGGATTGCAAGCTGATCAGCAACGGCAGTTTCAAGTAGCTTGAAAGAGAAATTTGGCGGGGCGCGCGCATAACGTCAAGTGTAGGTGACCACTTGCCTGGAGGCAGTGGAGAGCCTGATCACGCCGTTAATGATATTTCTTAATATGGAATCTATGTGCGCCATTTGAAATTATTTGGAAAATATGAGAAAATTTCAGGATGGTGTTAAAAATCGGCAGTCAGTCATAAAAACGCAGGAGACAAGTATGTCAGTATTTCCGGAGAATTCACCTGGGTCCGTCGCACATGACGTCGACAATCAGGAAACACGCGAGTGGATGGACGCACTGTCCGCGGTAATTCAGAGCGAGGGCCCGGAGCGCGCACATTTCCTGCTGGAAAAGTTGCTTGAGCATGCGCGCCAAAGCAGCATCGACATGCCTTTTTCGGCCAACACCGGTTACGTCAATACGATTGGCGTTGACGACGAAGAACGCTGTCCCGGCAACATTGAAATCGAGGAGCGCTTGCGTGCCTACATGCGCTGGAATGCCATGGCCATGGTGGTCAAAGCCAATCGCCACTATCCTGCGGACGGTGGCGATCTGGGCGGTCACATCGGATCCTTCGCATCGCTGGCCCATATGTTTGGTGCCGGTTTCAATCATTTCTGGCACGCCGAAAGCGAAAACCATGGTGGCGACTGCCTCTACATTCAGGGCCACGTTGCGCCCGGTGTCTATGCCAGGGCTTACATGGAAGGGCGTCTGACGGAAGAGCAGTTGCTCAACTTCCGTCAAGAGGTGGGCGGCAAGGGACTGTCCAGCTACCCGCACCCCAAGCTGATGCCCGAGTTCTGGCAATTCCCTACAGTTTCCATGGGCTTGGGGCCGTTGATGGCGATTTACCAGGCTCGCTTTTTGAAGTACCTGCATGCCCGCGGCATTGCCGACACCGAGAACCGCAAGGTCTGGGTCTTTTGTGGTGATGGTGAGATGGACGAGGTGGAGTCGCTGGGTGCCATCGGACTGGCGTCCCGTGAAAAGCTGGACAACCTGATTTTTGTCATCAACTGCAATTTGCAGCGGCTCGATGGTCCGGTGCGCGGCAACGGCAAGATCATCCAGGAGCTGGAAGGCGAGTTCCGTGGTTCCGGCTGGAACGTCATCAAGTTGTTATGGGGTAGCGAGTGGGACCCGTTGCTGGCGCGTGACAAGGACGGTGCGCTGCGCAAGCTCATGATGGACACCTTGGACGGCGACTACCAGTCGTTCAAGGCCAACGACGGCGCTTATGTACGCAAACATTTCTTCGGTCGCGATCCGAAGACGGCCGAGATGGTTGCCAAGATGAGCGACGATGACATCTGGGCCTTGCGCCGCGGTGGCCACGATCCGCAAAAAGTCTATGCCGCCTACCATGCTGCCGTCAATCACCGGGGTCAGCCGACCGTGCTGCTGATCAAGACCATCAAGGGTTTTGGCATGGGCAAAAGCGGTGAGGGCAAGAACAACGTGCACCAGACCAAGAAGCTGACTGATAACGACATCAAGATTTTTCGCGATCGCTTCAACATCCCGGTGTCCGACAGTCAGATCGCCGACATTCCGTTTTACAAGCCGGCCGACGACACCCCCGAGATGCGTTACCTGCACGAGCGGCGCAAGGCGCTGGGTGGCTATCTGCCGCATCGCCGGACCAAGGCTGATGAGCAATTTACCGTGCCTTCATTGGAGACCTTCAAGTCGGTCATGGAACCGACCGCTGAGGGCCGGGAGATTTCGACCACGCAGGCCTACGTGCGCTTCCTGACCACCCTGCTGCGTGACCAGGCGCTGGGTCCGCGCGTGGTGCCGATTCTGGTCGACGAGGCGCGCACTTTTGGCATGGAAGGATTGTTCCGGCAGATCGGTATTTACAACCCGGAAGGCCAGAAATACACCCCGGTCGACAAAGACCAGGTGATGTACTACCGCGAAGACAAGGCCGGCCAGATTCTGCAGGAGGGCATCAACGAGGCCGGTGGCATGGCCAGCTGGATTGCCGCGGCCACCAGCTACAGCACCAATAACCGCATCATGGTGCCGTTCTACGTCTACTACTCGATGTTTGGTTTTCAGCGCATTGGCGACCTGGCCTGGGCCGCCGGCGATATGCAGGCGCGCGGCTTCCTGCTGGGCGGCACCTCCGGGCGCACCACGCTCAACGGCGAAGGCTTGCAGCACGAAGACGGGCACAGCCACATTCTGGCCGGCACCATTCCCAACTGCGTCAGCTACGACCCGACGTTTGCGCACGAAGTCGGCGTCATCCTGCACCACGGTCTGAAGCGCATGGTGGAGCGTCAGGACAACGTCTACTACTACATCACGCTGCTCAATGAAAACTACGCCATGCCCGGTCTGACCGCCGGCACCGAAGAGCAAATCATCAAGGGTATGTACCTTTGCAAAGAAGGCCCGGATGTGGCCCCCACGCTTTCCGCTGCGCGTGAAGCGCTGCCCCCCGAGGGGGAGCGTTTGCCCTTGGGGCGGCCCGGCGGGCAAACATCCGTACCGCGCGTGCAGTTGCTGGGCTCCGGTACCATCCTGCGCGAATCGATTGCGGCGCAGGAGCTGCTGGCGAAAGACTGGGGCGTGTCCGCCAATGTCTGGAGTTGCCCCAGTTTTAACGAGCTGGCGCGTGATGGCCAGGACTGCGAGCGTTTTAACCTCTTGCACCCGAGTGGTCTGCAAAGCGTGTCGTTCGTCGGTCGGCAACTCGAAAACCACAGCGGCCCGGTGGTGGCGTCGACCGACTACCTGAAGGCTTATGCCGAGCAGATTCGTCCTTTCATTCCCAAAGGGCGGACCTACAAAGTGTTGGGCACAGACGGTTTTGGCCGCAGCGATTTCAGATCCAAACTGCGCGAGCATTTCGAAGTCAATCGCCATTACATCGTCGTCGCCGCGCTCAAGGCCTTGAGCGAAGAAGGTACGGTGCCGGTCGACAAGGTGGCTGAAGCCATCTATCTGTATGAAATTCAGGCCGACAAGGTCAATCCGCTGTATGCATGAGACCTTGCGGGACAGACCGCAGCGAAGCGAAGCTCTGTACTCAACCGATTAAAAAGAACCAGGAGACACGCATGTCTTTAATAGAAATCAAAGTACCGGATATTGGTGACTTCGCTGAGGTGACGGTGATTGAGCTGATGGTCAAACCCGGCGACACGGTCAAGGCCGACCAGTCGCTGATCACGGTCGAGTCCGACAAGGCTTCGATGGAAATCCCGTCCAGCCACGGCGGTGTCGTCAAGGAACTGCGCGTCGCACTGGGCGACAAGGTCAAAGAGGGCTCGCTGGTGCTGATGCTGGAAGTGGCTGGTGAAGCCGCAGCGCCAACACCAACCCCAGCCGTTGCCGCTCCGGTTCTGGTTGCACCACCAGCAGCCAGTGCGGCCGTGAATGTGAGCCCGGTTGCAAGCACCGGCCCGGTGGAAATTCGCGTGCCCGATATAGGCGACTTCAAGGACGTGGCGGTGATTGAGATCATGGTCAAGCCGGGTGACAACATTCGGCTCGAACAGTCACTGATCACGGTCGAATCCGACAAGGCCGCGATGGAGATCCCGTCCAGCAGCGCCGGTGTGCTCAAGGAACTCAAGGTCAAGGTCGGCGACAAGGTCAACGTAGGCGACTTGCTGGCAATTCTGGAAGGCGTGGCTCCGGCGGGCGCTGTGGCCTCTGCTGCCCCTGTTGCCATGCCCGTCACAGCAGCGGCACCCAAAGCTGTTGCCACCGCTGCGCTGGCCGTGCCGGCGCACAACCCCAACGCGCCACAAGGTCAACTGCCGCATGCCTCACCCTCGGTGCGCAAATTCGCCCGCGAACTCGGTGTCCCCCTGAATGAAGTCAAGGGCACAGGTCTGAAAGGCCGAATTACCGACACCGACGTGCAAGCCTTCACCCGTTCTGTCATGAGCGGTGCTGTTCAAACCCTGGCCGCCGCCCAAAGCAAGAGCGTTGCCGCTGCGACCCACGATGGCGCCGGCCTGGGATTGATTCCGTGGCCCGTTGTGGACTTCACAAAGTTCGGCCCGGTGGAGCGCAAAGACCGTTCCCGCATCAAGAAGATCAGCGCTGCCAACCTGCACCGCAACTGGGTCATGATCCCGCACGTCACCAACCATGACGATGCCGACAT
>JANXLW010000393.1 GCA_025354965.1 Betaproteobacteria bacterium | reverse complement strand
CCCGCCTTTGAGGCGAAAACGGCTGACCACGTTACAGGTCAATCTGGGCTATAAATGCAATCAGTCGTGCGTGCATTGCCACGTCAACGCCGGCCCCACACGTACCGAAATGATGGACGAGGAAAACCTCGGGCTTGTCGGTCAGGTTCTGACGGCGCGCGACATTGAAAGCCTTGACCTGACCGGTGGCGCACCGGAATTGCATCAAGCCTTTAGGCGCTTGGTAGGCGAAGCCCGCGCGCTGGGGGTTCGCGTCATTGACCGCTGCAATTTAACCATTTTGTTTGAACCAGGACAGGAGGACCTGGCGCAATTTCTGGCCGACCAAGGAGTAGAAGTGGTGGCTTCCTTACCCTGCTACTCGCTGGACAATGTGGATAAACAGCGTGGAAAGGGCGTCTTTGACAAAAGCATTGCCGCCTTGCAAAAACTCAACTTGCTGGGCTACGGCCAACCCGGTTCGGATCTCGTCCTGAACCTGGTCTATAACCCGCAGGGGCCTGTACTGCCGCCCAACCAAGTCAAGCTGCAGTCAGATTACAAGCGCGAATTATTCGCCCACTTTGGCATCGTATTCAACGAACTGTTTGCGCTGGCCAACATGCCGATTCAGCGCTTCGGATCGATGTTGATTTCCAAAGGCCAATTCAATGACTACATGCGGTTGTTGAAAGAGAACTTCGCTGCCGCCAATCTTGACAACGTGATGTGCCACAGCATGGTTAGTGTCGACTGGCAGGGATTTCTCTATGACTGCGACTTTAATCAGCAACTCGGTCTGGAGCTACATGGCGCCAAGCTTTCGGCCAATAGGTTTACCGCGCGACCTCATCTTCGCAGCCTATTGCACGAAGACCCATTAGGGCGGCCTATTCGTGTGGCCGAGCACTGCTATGGCTGCACGGCCGGACAGGGCAGCAGTTGTGGTGGCGCCTTGAAGGAAGAGCGTTGCACAGCATGACGATGTAATTCATCTGTCATCAGCAGCAGCTCAATGCTTGCCAATTTCATTCATTCTTGGAAATTCATCACATGACACTTCTTCACAAATTTCTGATTTCGTTGCTTGCTGCGCTTTCGTTCGCCAGCGCGGGTGCGGTCGAGCCACCGTTGAAACTCGGCGTCGGACTTTTTCAGCCAGACAAAGATAAAAATGACGCCACTTACCGACCGCTTGCCAACTACCTCTCCAAAAAACTGGGTCGCACGGTAGAGCTGCGGACCGTGGATACGTGGGAAGGCCTCGCCAAGTCACTGGCAAACGGAGAGACCGACATAGCCATCATGGGTCCATGGGGTTATGTGCTGGCCAATCATCAAGCCAATGCCCAGGTCGTTTCGACGATTCTTTATGACGGCAAGCCGGAGTATTTCGCCATCATGGTGACCCATCCCGCATCGGGCATCAAAACACCGAAAGACTTGAAAGGGCGCACCTTTGCTTTCGGTGATAAAGGATCGACCTCCGGTTACTTGATACCCTTGCACTACTTCATGCAGAACAACATCGATCCGGATACCTATTTCAGCAAAATCATCTATACCAAACACCAGGCGATTGAATCCCAGGTCACGCAAGGTGCACTTGATGCCGGTGCCGACTACAACCGCAATCGCAATGCGATGATCGAACAGGGCTTGATCAAGTCAGAGCTGTCCAACATCATCTGGACGTCTCCACCGCTACCCAACGATGCGGTGGCTGTCAGCAGCGAACTGGCCCGAGATAAACTTTTTGTTGGCCGCCTGCAGAGTGCTCTGTTGGGCGTAGAGGATGCGCTCAAGAGTCAGCCAGACCTGCTACCTCCGCACTATACGGGCTTCGTTAGCCGTGATAACGGTTTCTACAAGCCCATACGCGATGCTGGCATGGCCACTGGAAAGCTTCAGGCACGGTAAACATGTGGGAACGTATTTCTAGTCGGTCCGCCGGTCGTCTGGGTTTCCTTGGATTGACTCTGATGTACGCAGTTCTCATTGGCGCGTGTATGGCATCGCTGATTGGGGAGGGTGAACTGTCGCTAGGCAGGCATCCTGTTGAAAATTTGATCAAAACGGCCCAAGATTTCGCTCGCCCCAGCTTTCTGGATGTCTGGTTCGGCGACTTGCATCAGGGATACCGAAGTGACGATGGCACGGTCCTGCGGGTGGAGAACCGACGCGCAGTGGAGTCCCGCTATCTGGAAGGACTCGCTTCCGCGACCTGGACAACCTTTCGTATTGCCACCTTGGGTTCACTACTGGGTGCACTTCTTTCACTGCCACTTGGCATCTTGACCGCTCGGAACTTGACCGCTCCATTACCCCTGCGCCTGCTTGCCAAAGGAATCCTGGACATTGCACGCGCCATCCACACCCTTGTATTCGGTTTGGTGCTCGTAGGGATCGTCGGGCTAGGGCCAACTGCCGGGATTCTGGCCATTGCTTTTCATTCCATGGGCACCTACGGCAAGCTGTTCGCCGAGTCTATCGAATCACTGGATATGGCGGCTGTTGATGCGGTTCGAAGCGTCGGTGGTAGTCCGATCCAGGTATTCTTCAACGCAGTTTGGCCTGCCGTGCTACCGCAATTCGTATCAAGTCATCTCTATATTTGGGAGTTCAACATCCGTGATTCCACCATTTTGGGCGTCATTGGCGCCGGTGGACTGGGATTACTGATCACCGAGGCGACATCGCTCTTTCAATGGGGACGATTGGCGACGGTACTCTTGGTGGTCGTTGTACTGGTTTCCAGCTTTGACGCCCTTGGCAGTCGCATCCGAAAGGCCTTGTCATGAGCGCTGATGATGTGATCCGGCTGGATTCGGTCGATTGCGCCGGTGGCGGCGCATTTCGACTGCAAATAGATCATTTGGAGGTTGGCAAGGGTGAGCGGATTGCCATCATTGGGCACAACGGCGCTGGAAAGTCCACCTTGTTTCGCCTCCTCAGTGGTTTTGCTCATCCGGTTGCCGGGTACGCTCAGGTGCTGGGATACGCTTTGCACAACCCGGTGACTCAGCATGAGCTACGGAACTTGCGCTGCTCACTGGGACAGATCATGCAAGGTCTGCACTTGGTTCAACGTCTAACAGCGCTCGAAAATGTACTCATTGGTAGTTTGGGTCGCGTCTCCGGTTGGCGCAGCTGGACCCGTTGTTACCCAGCAGTCGAGGTCAAGGCTGCGCAAACTGCATTGAAGGAGGTTGGAATGCTTTCTCGCGCCAATACGCGAACAGACCAGTTGTCCGGTGGCGAGCGTCAAAAAGTTGCTATCGCAAGAATGCTGATGCAAAGGCCCGAGCTGATTCTGGCCGATGAACCCACGGCTGCACTTGATCCGGCAGCAGCGAATGAAGTTTGCAAGCTCATGGATGCCGCGGCTGGATCGGCAACCTTGATTTCGGTGGTGCATAACCCGTCATTGCTGCCTATGTTGGCCAACCGCGTCATTGGCATGAAACGTGGGCGCATTGTTTTTGACTTGCCGATCGGCTCGGTTGACGAGTCGCGTTTGAATCATCTGTATCGGCAAACAGGTGACGCGGATCTCAAGCTACCCATGCGGGAAGCGTTATGAACATGATCGCTGGACGCAGCTGTCCCATCGCCTATCACTACGGAGCCGCGGCGCTGGCCAAGGCCCAGGCGATACAGGTTCAGACGCTGTACGTGGTTGGAGGTCTTTATGGCAATCCATTCGCACTCAGCCGTATCGAAGAGATGGCTGATGCAGAAAAAGAACCGGTGACCATTTGCTTCAATGGCGATTTCAACTGGTTCAACGCAGATGACGGTAGCTTTCGGTCCATCAATGTAGTCGTCACGCGGCATCACGCCACGCAAGGGAACGTCGAGTTTGAGCTTGGTAGTGTGCAAGACTCGGCGGGCTGTGGCTGCGCGTACCCGGCAAGTGTCGATCAGGGCGCAGTTGACCGATCGAACCGCATACATGCAAGATTAAAAGCAGTGGCAACCAGGCATCCGGATTTGCTCGCACAGCTGATGGCACTACCGCTTTTCGCGCGCTATCAAATTGGCGGTATGAAAATCGGTGTTGTGCATGGAGACGCCAACTCACTTGCCGGCTGGCAATTTGATGGAAGCGAGCTGGATAAAGCCGACAACCAAAGCCAAATAATGGCAGCGTTCAGCGAAGCAGAAGTAGATATCTTCGCTAGCAGCCATACTTGCTTGCCAGTACTGCGACAGTTCAAGTTGGCACGTGGGGATGGCGTTGTTGCCAATAATGGGGCGGCAGGACTCCCAAATTTTCGAGGCCAGTGCGCCGGACTACTGACGCGTATCAGTGTGCATGCTTCGCCACATGTACCACTCTACGGAATGAAACTGAACGAGATTCGCATTGATGCTTTGCCGATCGAATATGACCAAGCCGATTGGCAACACCTTTTTTTGTCTAGCTGGCCTGTCGGCACAGATGCTCACACCTCTTACTTTGGACGAATAGCCAATGGCCCCGACTACGTGCAGTCACAGGCTCATACCAAATTGCATTCAATAGAGTAAATAACTAGAATAACTCCTGAACATTCGGGAGTTATTCATGAAGAATTTGATCTCCAGTGACAAGGCCACCA
>JANXLW010000319.1 GCA_025354965.1 Betaproteobacteria bacterium | reverse complement strand
GGTCCGGCATGTAGGCCGCTAGCTGCGCTGGATCAATGTGGTTCAGACCAAATTCCTGAAACCCCGGCGAGTCAATCAAAGCGGTCGCCTCGTGGTCGCCGACCCAGTACCAAGTGGTGCTGGTGGTCGTGTGTTTACCCGAATTGAGTGCTTGCGAAATTTCACCGGTCTGCGCCAGCGCACCGGGCACCAGCAAGTTGATCAAAGTACTCTTTCCAGCCCCCGACGGGCCTAATACGAGGGTTGTTTTGCCGTCGAGCAACGCAAGAAGTTTCGTCCGATCAACATCTGCCGAACCCTTCAACGACAACGGCAGCACTCCGTAATGCATTTGGCGATAGGGTCTCAGCCATTCCCAGGCACGGGCAAAGGGTTCGACCAGATCGCTTTTGTTAAGAGCGATGATAGGTGTGATGTGTTCAGCCTCAGCCGCAATCAGGGCACGTGAAAGTTGACTGCTGGAGAATTCGGGTTCAGCAGCGATCAGGATCAAGATCTGATCGAGATTGGCAGCAAATGACTTGGTGCGTATTTCATCCTGACGGTAAAACACGTTTTTGCGCTCTTCGATTTTCTCAATAGTACCTTCGTCAAGCGAGGCCTGCCACAGGACGCGGTCGCCTACCAATCCCTGGCTCTTCTTGCCGCGAGAGTGGCAGATCAGTCGCTTGCCGTCAGGTGTTTCGACTAGAAAATGGCGACCATAGTTCGCCACAATGAGCCCTCTGTCAAGAGTTGGACGCTCCATCAATGGTCCGTCTGCTGTTGATTCATCATCAAGGAAGGAGGTCGTCACCCTGCGCCACACTTTCAAAATCGGTCATCGAATTGCCGCCAACGTCATGCAACGATTCTTGCGAGGCGTTCGGAAGCCGGTGGATGAGAATAGTAGTACTTCACATAGATCGGATCGGCTGTCAGCGTCGACGCATTGTCTTCGTAAAGTTTTAGCAGTGCGGTGGCGAGATCCTGACCATTGGTGTGGGCCACCGCGTAGGCATCAGCTTCAAACTCATGCTCCCTTGAAAAATACGCAAACAGGGGAGTGAACGGGAAACTAAAAACAGGAATCGCCAGCATGAACAGCGCAAGCGCAAGCGCGTCATTCGGGGCAACAAGGTTTGGCTCTACCCCCAGCCCGGTGTAGAACCAAATCTGTGTCGCCAGCCAGCCCAGCAAAGCAAAGCAAAGCAGACTAATGATAAACATTGATCCTATGCGCTTGACAATATGCTTGTGCTTGAAGTGTCCCAGCTCGTGAGCCAGCACGGCGTTCACTTCGGTGGCTGACAGTTTGCTCAGCAGGGTGTCATAAAAAACCACTCGCTTGGCAGCACCAAAACCAGTGAAGTAGGCATTCGCGTGCGCGCTGCGTTTGGATCCGTCCATCACGAACAGACCCTTGGCGGCAAAGCCGCAACGTTCCATCAATGCCGTCACACTGGACTTGAGAGTTTCGTCCTCCAGCGGTACAAACTTGTTGAATAGCGGTGCGATGAACGCTGGATATACAAAAAGCATCAGTAAATTGAAGCTCATCCAGACGCCCCAGGCCCACAGCCACCACCAACCGCCGGCAGTGCCCATCAGCCACAAAATAAGAGCGCCAATCAAAAGGCCAAAGACGATCCCCATCAGGGTTGATTTGAGCAAATCCATGAGCCAGAGCCGCAAGGTAATTTTATTAAAGCCGAAACGCTGCTCTATCACGAAGGTCTGGTACAGGGTCATGGGCAAATCGATCAGGCCGTTGATCAATACATACGCTGCAAGTAGAGCAAGCTGCTGGATCATGCCCCCTTCCAGCCAGCTTAGCACGAACTGATTGAGGATTGTCAGTCCACCCAGCAATGTCCAGCCAATCAGTACTACAGAGCCCATTGTCAGCTCCATTAAGCCAAAACGAACCTTGGCGATGGTGTAGTCAGCCGCCTTCTGATGCGCGGGCAGCGGGATCATTGGCGTAAAGAGTGCCGGCACTTGTGCCCGGTGCCAAGTGATATGCCGCATATGGCGCCAGCCGAGCCAAAATTTCAGCATCACACCGACGAGCAGCATTGAAGCAAATGCAAAGGTCAACATCTATGGAATAGAAAAACGTGGAATCGGGATAACTATGGCGCCAGAGTTTAGGCTATCGGCGACAATTCCGAGAATGAATACTTTGAGCAACCCGCCGACAGCAGCATTGCTTGTCAAATCCGATCAAAACCTTGCCTGGCTTGATTGCGAGATGACGGGGCTTGAACCGGCGACAGACCGCATTATTGAGATTGCCGTTGTCGTCACAGGACCCAAGCTCGAATTCCGGACTGAAGGCCCCGTCCTGGTCATTCACCAAAGCGATGAGCAAATCGAAAGGATGGATGCCTGGAACAAAGGCACTCATGGTAAAAGTGGATTGATTGAAAAAGTCAAAGCCTCGACGATGTCGGAGGTCGAGGCTGAGACTCAGCTAATCTCCTTTCTAAGTCAATATGTGCCGAAAAAGGGTTCCCCTATGTGTGGCAATAGCATTGGGCAGGATCGACGTTTTCTGGCGAAATATATGCCAAAACTCGAGGCATATTTTCATTATCGTAACGTCGATGTGAGCACGCTAAAGGAGTTATCCAAACGCTGGCGTCCAGATGTATACAAACTGTTCAAAAAGCAGCAGTGCCATACCGCCTTGGCGGATGTCCATGAGTCCATCGACGAACTGGAACACTACAGGGAACATTTTCTCAGACTAAGCTTGGATTAGGTAGAAACCCGAATCCATGTGATAATCCACGGCTGCGCTGCAAACAGCGGCGCATATTTGCACATCTCCCTTCATTCATTGGGTCCAAAACGTTCGCGACCGCGAATCTGTTGAAAAGGACTCCCCGCGCTGATGGAACTCCTCGTGAGTCAGAGCAGGTTCCGTTTGATGGTTGGTGTTTTTTAACCATTGACGGAGCAGTCGCTTATCCTGCGGCGCTCGCGTGTGAGTAAATATATGACTGACGCTATTCGAGCGATGGGCGAAATCACGCTTGTCGAAAATTCTTCCGATCAGATGGCTGATACGCCGCAAAGCCGGATCCCGACCCCTGAAGCCGTCGAAGCGATTCCCAATGGATTTTTAACTTTTGGTCTGGCCACTGAACTGCTTCAGGCCGTAAAGGACTTGGGCTTTACGCAACCGACCCCGGTGCAACTGAAAACCATTCCTCTGGCTATGCAAGGGCATAGCGGGTCTGATGAGGCTGCGCGCTTTATTGACTTGATGGTGTCAAGCCAGACAGGCAGTGGCAAGACTGCCGCATTCCTGTTGCCAGTTCTGCATACACTGCTAAGTCAGCAGTCCCAGGCCGACGCGAAAGAGCGCGCCGATTTTGAGCATGCTGTGGCCCAAGCTGCGGCAAAAGGCGAGGCACCGCCCAAGCGTGCCAAGCGCAAAGACCCCACAAACCCCCGCAATTTCTCTGCGGCAGCACCTGGTGCCCTGGTTGTTTGCCCTACGCGCGAACTTGCCCAGCAAGTGGCACATGACGCTATCGACTTGGTGCAACACTGTCGCGGCTTGCGCGTTGCAAATATCGTGGGTGGCATGCCTTATCAGTTGCAAATTGCAAAACTGCAGAATGCCAACCTTGTGGTCGCCACTCCGGGTCGTCTACTGGACCTGCAGCGTTCCATGCAAATCAAGCTTGACCAAATTCAATTCCTAGTGGTTGACGAGGCCGACCGCATGCTGGATCTGGGCTTCTCGGACGATTTGGCAGAAATAAACCAACTCACCATCCAGCGCAAGCAGACCATGATGTTCAGTGCAACATTTGCACCGCGCATTCAGCAACTAGCCCAGCGCGTCATGCGTGAACCGCAACGCCTGCAGATTGACAGCCCGCAGGAACAACATCAGAACATCCAGCAGAAGCTGTTCTGGGCCGACAACGCTCAACACAAACGCAAGTTGCTGGATCACTGGTTGCGTGACACGACTATCAACCAAGCTATTGTTTTTGCCAGTACCCAAATCGAATGCGACGGTTTGGCCAATGATCTGCAACAAGAGGGATTTTCTGCAGTGGCGTTGCATGGCGCGCTGAGCCAGGGGCTGCGCAACCGTCGCTTGATGGCACTGCGTCAAGGGCAGGTGCAAATTTTGGTGGCGACCGATGTGGCGGCACGTGGTATTGACGTGCCGACGGTGAGCCACGTGTTCAATTTTGGCTTGCCGATGAAGGCAGAAGACTACACACATCGTATCGGTCGCACCGGTCGGGCAGGGCGCGATGGTCTCGCAGTGACATTTGCCGAATTTCGTGATCGTCGCAAGATAATGGACATTGAGTTTTACAGTCATCATCAGTTCAAAGGGGAGACCATTCCGGGTATGGAGCCTCAGCAGCGCTTCCCGGACTCGCGTCCCAATTCCAATTTTGGTGGCCGTGAAAGCCGGGGGGGCGGCAGTGGCTACCACTCACGAGACCGCAATTTTGGAGGCGGAGGCCGTCCAGGTGGTTTTGGCGTAAATCGTGGCGGCGGCGCAGACAGGTATTCTGGCAATACTCGTGATTCGGGAACAGGTGGCTATCAATACAACAGCGGTGGTGGATCCGCCCAAGCGGATGGTCGCAGCAGCCCGCGTGACGGTTTCAGCTATGAACGCAAGGGTGGCTTCAATGACCGTTTCGCCAGCGCGCGTAACGATGGCGCAGCCCCACGAGGTGATTTTGGCCCTCGCAAGTCGACCTTTGGCAAGCCGATGGGCGTAAAACCAGGCAACACTGGCAAAGTCTTTGTGCCGCGCGACGCCAAGAAGCGAACAGCGCGCAGCGTTTGAAGCGTCCAGCCACCTTCTCAGTTCTGATCACCAGATTTGCCTTATAATCCACGGCTGAGCAAAGAGATCTCGAGTCATTTTTGCTTGGTCGTTGCAGTCCTCTGCACTGACAATTTCCGGAAATTGTTTTTTTAACTCACTAGGTAATTTTTCAAATGAATAAAACGCTCATTTTGGCCGCTGTTATTGCTGCCGCTGCTTTAGCTGCTTGTGGTAAAAAAGAAGAAGCTCCTGCTCCTGCTCCCGCACCTATGGCAGCCCCTGCACCGGCGGCAGCTCCCGCACCTGAAGCAGCTGCATCAGGTGCAGCCGCTCCGGCTGCTGCTCCTGCTGATGCAGCATCTGCAGTGAAGAAGTAAGCCAGTACTTCCAGCTTAAAAAAAGCCACCGTAAGGTGGCTTTTTTTTCGCCTGAACAATCCCGCAATGCGTTCTTTTTACTTGAGGTCCTCGGCAATTACCTTCACGATGCGTTGTGCGTTGACCGAGCTATCCGGTGCTCCAGTGGCACTGAGTACTGAAACAGTGGTCGACTCACCCTGACTAACCACGGCAATACGATATTTCAGAGGGTTGGCGTCTGATTTTGCGCCGCCAAAGAGCGAACTGAAGAAGCCGGCATCTTTTTTATCGACTAACGGTTCAACATAGCGGACAAAATATACTCCCTGAACACGGTCCCTGTCTTCAACAGTAAAACCAGTGCGGTCCAGCGACAAGCCCACCCGTCGCCACGCACGATCAAACCCCTCCTCAATTTGAACGACCGATTGCCCATTGACAGTGGTGACGCGCGCACTACTCCTGCTTACCCCGGTTGCCATCAGCGCCTTGGACTGCTCTTGAGTTGCACCGAGTTTGACCATCAGTCGGCTGAGAAATTCTGCTTCAAGTTCCGGGTCGACGGGGCGGGGCTGCCAGACTGTAGTATCTTTTTGTGTATTGCTGTATACCTCTACCATGCCCCGGTGGCTTATGAAAATTTCGGTTCCGCCATTGGCAGTTCTTTCAAGACGTGTGCGAAACTTATCGCGCTCCCCCGTCGAATACAGCGAATCAAACAGCTTTCCAATTGTGTTGCGAATGAAGTCTTGCGGCAATTTGGCGCGATTTTCCGCCCAATCGGTTTCCATAATGCCAAGGTTGGCTTGGTCCATGGTCAGCGAGAATCCACTTTCTTGCCAGAAGTCGCGTACCGGTTGCCAAAGTTTATCTGCCGGCCGGTTGATTACCAGCCAGCGCTGGGTGCCGGCACGATCAATGCGAACGTCGTTCATTGAATTGATCGCCGTGGGTGCAGATTGATTGCCTTGACCGATTTGGAAGCTGGACGCGCTCACCGCTTCGCCTGGAGTTGTGTAACGGCTGTCACGCGATAGTTGCGTCAAATCCGGTGGAACATCGAGTGACGGTCCTTTGCCTGCACCTTTGTAGTTGATTTTGTCGCTGTCAAGGGAGGAACAGGCAGCAAGAGCCAGTGACAGGCTCAGCAGCGCAAGTTTGGAGGAGTGATTCACGAAAGTGTCCCTGTGGGTAATAAGTAAGGCAAGGCCAGTCAGACCAGGCCGGTTGCGCGTAAAGTGCTTTCAACCAAAGCCTCATTGCTTTGTGTCAAAGGTGTCAGCGGTAGGCGCATGGTGGCACCGCAAAGTTTTAGCCTCGCCATCGCCCATTTGACGGGTATGGGATTGGCCTCAACGAATAGATTTCTGTGCAATGGCATCAACTTGAATTGAATTTCCATTGCGCGCTTTGTGTCGCCAGCCATCGCTGCGACACACAACTCGTGCATGAGTCTGGGCGCCACGTTGGCCGTTACGCTGACGTTGCCCTGTCCGCCACACAGCATGAGGGCCACCGCCGTTGGGTCGTCGCCGGAGTAAACGGCAAAACCTTTGGGTACTTCACGGATGAGCCATTGGGCCCGCTCAACATTGCCCGTGGCTTCCTTGATGCCAACGATTCCAGGCACCTGCGCCAGACGCAGAACGGTGTCATGAGCCATATCCGCCACCGTGCGACCGGGTACGTTGTAGAGAATCATTGGAAGATCAACCGATTGCGCAATAGCCTTGAAATGCAGGTACTGACCTTCCTGGGTCGGCTTGTTGTAGTAGGGCACCACCTGCAACTGGCAATCGGCCCCCACTGCCTTGGCAAATTTGGCCAACTCAATTGCCTCTACTGTGGAGTTGGCGCCGCAGCCAGCCATGATCGGTACACGTCCTGAGGCTTGCTCTACAGCGACCCGGATGATTTCGCAATGCTCCTGCACATTGACGGTAGGCGACTCCCCAGTGGTGCCAACGACGCCAATACAATCCGTGCCCTCGGCGATGTGCCAATCAATCAGTTTACGTAGCGCAGGATAGTCCACGCTGCCATCGTCGTGCATGGGGGTGACCAGTGCCACGATGCTGCCCATGATTTGGCTAGTTGATGATGTCATGTCCGAGGGTTCGTTAACGGTAAAGGAGCATTCTAACTAGAGCAGGTAGCGGGCCGGTGTCGGACTGTCGGGAAATCCCGGATCGGCGTTCACGCAGACTATGCGTTGCACGAAGCGGGGTGGATTTTCAAGGAACCCCTCTTCAAAGGCGATAGTGCGCATATTTTCAAAGCTTGACAACAACTCCAAAGGCTGCAATAGAAAATCAGTTCGAGACGGTCTTCCCACTGTACCGTTACCCTGGGAGAACGTTTCATAAATGAGCAGACCACCAGTCAAAACACTTTGCGCGATCAGCGGGAACAGTGGTCGCCACAAATAGTTGGTAACAAGCACTGCTTCGAATTGACGAACCTGATCGCCCCTCATCAAAGGCCAGGGGCCATTCTCGATGTCCGCCAGCAGGGTCTCGCCATAACACGCTGCTGTTTCAATTGCTTGGGGCGAGCGATCGACGCCTGTGACTGGATGGCCTCTGTCTGAGAACCATTTCATGTGCCTACCCTTCCCGCAAGCGATGTCCAGCACCGCACCGTGGTGCGCAATCAGGTGGGACCAACGTTTTACCCAGCCTGATACGGGTTCCAATTCATGGAAAGTGGTTGTTGGAGAATTTTCCACAATGCCATTGGCCTAAAAGCATGACCAGATCTGATTCGCAATGATGACCAAAAAATCGGGACGCGAGTAAAGTGAAAACACGGCCATCAGCAAGCACGTCGCCACGCCGTAGCAAAAGATCCGGTATCCAGGCTTCATGACTTCACGCGCTCTGTGCCGCAGCTTTGCGGATGATGGATGCTTCCTTCACTGGTAGATTCACAAGCGCCGCCAGAATGCCTAGCGCAATGGCGAGATACCAGACCAGGTCATAGCTACCGGTACGGTCGTACAGGTAGCCACCCAGCCATACCCCCAAAAACGATCCGATTTGATGGCTGAAAAACACAAAACCGCTAAGCATCGAAAGGTGGGATACACCAAAAATTTGCGCCACCGCGGCATTGGTTGGCGGTACGGTGGAGAGCCACAACAAGCCCATGACAGCAGAGAAAATGTAGACGCTCAAGGTCGACAAGGGCGCCAACAAAAAAAGACTGATGGTTGCCGCACGCGCCAGGTAGATAAAAGCGAGGATGTTCTTTTTTTGCAGCCTTTGTCCCAGCATGCCGGCCGCATAAGTTCCAAATATGTTGAACAAGCCAATCAGCGCCAGAGCGTAGCTTGCCACTTGGGGAGACATGCCTTTGTCCCGCAAATAGCTGGGCATGTGTACGCCAATGAAAACGACCTGGAAGCCACAAACAAAGTAACCGGCCATCAGCAACTGGAAGCTCGGGTAATTGAAGGCCTCTCGTAACGCGTGAAAAATGGACTGCTCCCGATGGTTAGCCGAGCCGCCGGCAAGTCCGGGCTCGCGCAAACCCGATGCCAGCGGAACCATCATCAATGATGCAATACCCAAAATAATCAATGCATCTTTCCATCCGAAACTGTTGATCAAAAGTCCTTCGGTCGGCACCATCAAGAACTGACCAAAAGAACCGGCTGCGGCCGCCAGGCCCATCGCCCAGGAGCGCTTGTCAGCCGCAATGTTGCGGCCGATCACGCCGTAAATGACTGCATAAGTGGTACCGGCCTGAGCCATGCCGATTAAAACCCCGGCCGTAGCCGAAAATGCGAGTGGCGTGGCAGCGCCCGCCATGCCGATCAGCCCAAGCGCATACAAAAGGGATCCAGCCACAATGACCCGGAAAGCACCGAACCGATCGGCCACCATGCCGGCAAAAATGCCTGAAATTCCCCAGACCAGGTTCTGAATGGCGATTGCCCAAGCAAACGTTTCCCGGCTCCAGTTCTGGCTCTGGGTGATGGGCTGCAGCCACAAACCAAAGCCGTGGCGGATACCCATGGAAAGAGTCACGATGGCGGCGCCGCACAGGAGCACGCGAAGCGTGGAAAGTGATTTGGAAGTTGGGTTATCGGCCATACCAAAAGAGGTCAATATCACTATCAATAGGAAGCGTTTTTAGGCCATTCTAAGGGAGTAACCGGCGCGGTGGAGGGGAGGGAAGTCATCTCGCGAGCAGCCGATCCGGCAGTGCGCGAAAATGGACGATTGACATTCCTGCATTTGACTTCAGCCTACTTATGAAAATTGAAAAAAATACAGCCGTCACCTTGCGTTACAAGGTGGCCGAAGGCACGGGCAAACTCCTTGAGGAAAGCCGTGACCCCATGGTTTACCTGCACGGGGGTTACGGCAATACATTCCCGAAGATTGAGGCTGCCCTTGAGGGGCAAATGCCGGGCTTCCAGACCACGCTGGATCTGCAAGCGATAGATACGTTTGGCCTGCGCGACGAGAGTCTGCTGCAAACCATTCCCAAGTCACAGTTTCCACCGGGCGTCAAAGTGGGCGGGCAAGTGAAAGGTCTCGATGACGATGGGCAAGAACAGATTTTCACAGTCATGAAGATCAAGGGAGATACCGTCATGCTGGATGGAAATCATCCGATGGCCGGCAAGACCCTGCGGTTTTCTCTAAAGGTGATAGAGGTTCGCGCAGCCACCGAGGACGAGATTGCGCACGGTCACGTTCACGGTGCGCACGGTCACCATCATTGAGCTTTGTCTGCCAGCCGCCCGCTACGGGCTTTTGCGTGTAGTCAAGGCAAAAGGTAAACTTCAATTTCACTCATTCTCGCTATGTATGCAGGCGCACAGATGAATTCTTGATAACTCCCTAATATTGGCTCCGGAGTATCAATTGACTCGCAAGAAAAGCCTCTTGTCGAGTTGTTTTAAAGGAAAGCTAGTCATGCGTGGACACCGGACCAATGGTCTTGTGCTTTTCGCACGCGCGATGTGCAGTTCTTTCAGGCTGCGTGCAGTTCTAAAGCCATGAGTTCAATAATCGCCCGTTTTACCTCCAGCCTGATGGGTCTGATAGGTGAGTCGCCGTCGTCAGCAGATGTTGGGAGTCGCATGGAAGTAATCCGTGAGGAAATGCTTGGCAGCATGTCAGAACTATTGCCTGAACCTGCGACACAATCAAAGGTCTGGGACAAAGTGCTTTATGCGCCAAGCATTCAAACGCTTTGGTATTTGCGCATTGATCTGATGGCACTGCTGTCGGCGCATTGCGGTGAAAGTGTTGCGGGCAAAGCCCTTTCAACCATCACCGAAATGTTTCGCGGTGTGTTACCACCCAATCAGATGTCAAAATCAAACCGTTTTTGTCACTAATAAAAGACCGTTGGCAGCTGCTACCTGCCCACCGCTACACCGCTCGATACCACCCAAGTCATGTCGCGACTGCACTCCTTCGAAACCAGCACCTGTCAAAAAGTCCCGCACTGTCGAAGCTTGGTCGTAGCCATGTTCCAGCAACAGCCAACCACCTGGGTGCAAATGGGTTTGGGCATGGCTGATGATGTGCTGAAGGTCAGCCAGACCATTCGATCCGGAGACCAGCGACTGTAGTGGCTCATGCGTTAGCTGATCCAGATGCCTGTCTTGCGCAGCAATGTATGGCGGATTGGCGACAATGGCGTGGTATCGGGCCTGTAAGCCCTCAAACCATGATCCTTGCTGAAAGTGCACATCGAGCCGCAAGCGTCGGGCGTTGACTCTGGCGACTTCCAGAGCGTCAGTGCTGGAGTCTGTCGCATTCAAGTGCAGGTCAGGCCGAGTGGCTTTTAACGCCAGGGCAATGGCGCCACTGCCGGTGCCCAGGTCAATGACCCGCGCGTTGGGTATTTCCAACAGTAGCTCCAGCGCCCATTCGACCAGAGTTTCGGTGTCAGGTCTTGGTACCAATACACGGGCATCCACCAGCAGATCGAGACCAAAAAATTCCTTATGACCCGTGATGTAGGCCAACGGTTCGCCTGCCGTGCGGCGCCGCACCAACTCGTCCAAGGCCGCCTGTGTCGCTGGCGGCAAGTCGTCGGTGTCATGGGCGTGCAGCCAGGCCCGATCATGCGCTGACTTGCCCATCGCATACAGCAACAGCTGTTGTGCATCAAGCCGGTCGAGGCCTTGCGATTGCGTCGTGAGGAGAGCTTGAGAGATGTTCGGCACGTTCAAGCACCTGCACCAACTTCCAATGCAGCCAGCTGCTGCGCTGCCTCATAGGTTTGCAGCGCCTGGACCACGTCAATCAGGTCACCCTCCATGATGGGCAGCAGCTTGTAAAGTGTGAGGTTGATGCGGTGGTCGGTCAAACGACCCTGTGGAAAGTTGTAGGTTCGGATGCGGTCGCTGCGGTCGCCGGTACCGATCAGGCCCTTGCGCTCGGCAGCGTCTTTGGCGGCTCGCTCGCTGCGGTCTTTTTCATGGATGCGGGCGGTGAGTACTTTCAGTGCCTGGGCCTTGTTGCCGTGCTGGCTGCGTCCATCCTGGCACTCGGCCACGATGCCAGTAGGCAGGTGGGTGATGCGCACCGCGGAGTCGGTCTTATTGATGTGCTGGCCACCGGCACCGCTGGCCCGGTAGGTGTCGATGCGCAGGTCGGCCGGGTTGATCTGGATCGCCACCGTCTCGTCAGGTTCGGCCAACACGGCTACCGTGCAGGCGCTGGTGTGAATCCGGCCTTGAGTCTCGGTAGTGGGTACACGCTGCACACGGTGGCCACCGGATTCGAATTTCAGTGCGCCATAAACATGGTCACCTTCGATCCGGATCACCACTTCCTTGTAGCCGCCGAGTTCGCTGGTCGACTCGCTGATGATCTCGGCCTTCCAGCCTTGGCGCTCGCAAAAACGGGTGTACATGCGCAGCAAATCACCGGCAAACAAAGCTGATTCATCGCCACCCGTGCCGGCACGGATTTCCACAAAAGCGTTGCGTGCGTCATCCGGGTCTTTGGGTAGCAGCATGCGCTGCAGTTCGCTTTCAAGCTGTTGAATCTCTGCGCTGGCACCATCGATTTCTTCTTGTGCCAGGGTTGCCATACCGGCATCGTCTGACGAGCCGGTGAGCATTTCGCTGGCCGCCGCTATGTCGGCTTCGCGTTGTTGGTAGCGTGCCCAGCGGCTGGCCACTGCCGCGACTTCAGTGTGTTCGCGCGACAGCACCAGAAACTGCTTCATGTCTTTCATGATGTCCTCGCGCGAAAGCAGAAATTCAAGCTCTCCCAAGCGATCAGCGTAGCGTGCGAGTTGTTGACGGAGGAATGGTTTCATGGAGTCGGGACAATGGGGAAAATGGTCACTACGGATGTGGGAGAAACGCAAAGGTTTGTCGTTGCGAGTACAGCGCTCGCAACGACAGTTGGCATGGATCGCCGCTAACGTTCTTTGCGCAAAAAGAAGTGCTGGATAGCCGAACTGGCACGCTCACGGGCTTGCGTGTCACCAGCACGGAGTTCGGCCATGGCACCGTGCAACATTTTTTGAGTCAACCCTTTGGAGAGTGCTTCCAGCACCGCCTCCACATCTTCGCCCTTGGCGAGCAGCTTGCGCGCGCGCCCAATCTCTGCCGCACGCCATTCATCGGCCTGGGCATTAAGTTGTTGAATCAGGGGTACTGAGCCGCGCTGGTCGACCCAGTGCATGAAGCTTTGCACCCCGGCATCCACAATCGCCTCGGCTTGTGCCACTGCCGCTTGACGACTGGCCTGGGCCGTTTGCACCACGCCAGCCAAATCGTCCACGGTGTACAGGTAGATGTCTTCCAGCGCCTTGACTTCGACCTCAATGTCGCGCGGCACCGCCAGATCGACCATGAACATCGGGCGGTGTTTGCGTCGCTTCAAGGCGCGCTCAACAGCGCCCAGTCCGATGATGGGCAATGTGCTGGCAGTACAACTGATGACTGCGTCAAATTCGTGCAGGCGATCCGGCAATTCGGCCAAATGCATGACTTCGGCGCCAAAGCGGTTGGCCAGCTTTTCGCCGCGTTCCAGCGTGCGGTTCGCAATCGATATGCTCTTGGGCGTCCGCGCGGCGAAGTGGGTGGCACAAAGTTCAATCATTTCGCCCGCACCGACGAACAGGATCTTCACCTGCGCCAGGTCTTCAAACAATTGCCCGGCCAGCCGCACGGCGGCGGCAGCCATGCTGATCGAATGGGCACCAATTTCGGTGGAAGTGCGCACTTCTTTTGCCACCGCAAAAGAGCGCTGAAACAACTGGCTCAGCGTGGTTCCCAAGGCGCCAGCAGCTTCAGCGGCGCGCACCGCATCTTTGATCTGACCCAGGATTTGCGGCTCGCCCAGCACCATGGAGTCCAGTCCGCTGGCGACCCGGAAGGCGTGGCGTGCCGCAAAACCATCTTCCATCGTGTAGGCGTGAGAACGCAACAAGGAAGGGGAGACACCGCCCGAGTGGGCCAACCAGTCGAGAGTGTGCTCCAGCTCGGGCTTTTCACCGGCGCAGTAGATCTCGGTGCGGTTGCAGGTGGAGATGAGCGCCGCTTCCGGTTGGCGCGCCAGCGACTCGCGCAAAGCCCGCAAAGTGGGCTCCACCTGATCGATGGCGAACGCAAAACGACCGCGCAGGTCGAGCGGCGCGGTCGTGTGATTGATACCCAAAGCCCAGACTGCCATTCACGGATTATAAAATCAGCTTGCGTAGACAGAGAACCAAAAACCTACTATTGCCATCCATGGGTCCACTTGAACTCGTAAATCATTTGTTAAATTTTGTTGCGCCAGCGTTGTGGATGGCGTTACTGGTACCCTTGGGCGCTCGATTTATTGTGAAAAAGGTAACATCTGTACCCCCGTTCTGGGTGCAGGCGCTTGTCAATTTCGCACTGAATGTGACTGTACTTGCACTGGGCCTGTGGTTTTTTGGTCGGGACGGCAAGATGGCCGCTTACTCCGCCATGGTTTTTGTATGCGCCACCAGCACCTGGATGTTCGCGCGGGGTTGGAAAAATTAGCTCGCCGGTGAGAACAGATCCACCCGGTCGGTGATGATGCCGTCGGTGCCAAGCTTGATCAGTCGTTGCGCCGCCCATTCGTCGTTCACGGTGTAACTCAAGGTTCGAAAGCCGGCACTCCTGGCTTGCGCGAAACTCGATTCATCCCACAAGGCATGGTTGCAGATGATAGCCACGCAGTCCAGTGTGCGGGCTGCTTCCAGCCAACCCTGCCAGAGCGAGTCCAGCAGCAGGCCACGTGGCAATTGCGAGTGCGCGTCGCGTGCCGCCTGCAGTGAGTCAGGGTTGAACGAGCTCAGTAACGGTGGCACAGTGGCACCAGCCCACAGGCGCGCGGCGTGCTGGGCCACCACCTCGCCAGTCAGGCGCTCCAGCCCGGGCGTGGACTTGATTTCGATGTTTAAAAAATAGCCGTTGTGCAGACAATAGCGGGCGATGTTTTCGAAACTGGGCAAAGGTTCACCAGCAAAGGCGCGGCCATGCCAGCTACCAGCATCAAGCTGTGACAGCGTGCTCCAGAGATGCTCACCGCCAACGTCGTTTGAGTTGGACGCCAGATGCTGAACGTCAGAAGTGGTACGTTGCAGCGTAGTGTCGTGCATCAGGAACGGAACACCATCCAGGCTCAGCTTGACGTCGCATTCAAACATGCGATAGCCATGGTTGGCGCCTAGTCGGAATGCGGCCAGTGTGTTTTCAGGGGCCAGCTTGCCGGCGCCGCGGTGTGCAATCCAGCGCGGATAAGGCCAGTTGCCATGGGTGACTTGCATCATTGCGAAGTCGCGATGCGTTTGCCGGTGGCGG
>JANXLW010000309.1 GCA_025354965.1 Betaproteobacteria bacterium | reverse complement strand
GCCGCCAGCCGGTCCTTGATGCCGACGGTGCCACCATTGATGCGCTTTGTAATCTCGGTAAAGTCTTCCAGATCGTTGTCGTCGGTCATGTCGTCCGCCAGCGCATTCAATCCGCGGCTGCTCCAGAACCAGGCCGCCGCCATGGCAGCGTTATCCTTGTTCAGGAGAAGATCCGGATCGTCCAGCAAATTCACACCCAGTGCGGCGCCAGCATCGGCATAGTTCGAGCGACCGGTGATCTGGATAATGCCTCGACCTCTAAACCGAAAACCATCTCCGCTGTCGCTGTCACCATTGCCCAACCGATTGGCATAGACCAAATTTGCCAGTTTCTCGGCATTGGCCACATAAGGTTGCGCACTGTCCTCGGTTGGAAAGCGCTTCGGCCAGATTGCCATCAATCGAAGCGCTGTCTTGTAGTACAGGCCCTCACTCAAACGGTTGTACTGGGCCGACTCATAGCCGGTTTGTGCCAGAAAGCTGCATTGCCGCGCCCGCGTGTTGATGTCAAAACGCTCCAGTGCCGGGTTCAGCGCTTGCGCCCACCCCGCAGGGTCCAGACATTGCGGGAAAATCTGCCGCAAGAGACTTTCGGTGATAGCCATTGTGTGGACTTTCTAAAATTGATATGCGCCCAAACCATGGTCGGTTGCCATGGTCAGCAATAAACACATGTCGGCAAAACCAACCTGCCTTGCCGCAAGCCGCCCAAGCATCCTATGGCAGCTTCAATGTTGACATTGCGTAAGGGTCTTGACCGTGGGTGGTCCGGGTGTGCTTGCTCAAACAGGCGCTCTGCAATGGCCCAAGCAGACTTGTTTTGCGCTTTGACAGGCTAACCAGAAGCTAGCTGTTGATGTAGCTTGTGAGCTGCGAGATGGTCTGCTCCTGACCGGCAATAATATCGTCCAGCAGATCCCGAATAGAGATCATGCCGACCACTTTCGAGCCGTCCACTATGGGCAGGTGGCGAATTTTATTCTGACTCATCAGTGCCATGCAGGCCCGGGTGCCGGTATTTGGAGAGACTGTGATGACATCGCGGGTCATGATGTCGGCAACCGTGGTTTCTTTGGAGTTTTTACCTTGCAAGGCCACTTTACGGGTGTAATCGCGTTCGGAAATAACCCCCAATAGCTTGCCCTTTTCCATCACCAGCATAGCGCCTACGCCGTAGTCAGCTAACAGGCGCAGGGCTTCAAAGACGGTAACGGAAGGACCAACCTGAAAAACCGTCGCATTACGATTCATTAACAATTCCATCACGGGTTTCATCGGAGCTCCAATATTTTGATTGACATCGAACGCGCAGTGTAAACAAACTGCTCTGTATTGCAATAGCAAACACAGCGGCCTGGTGGGTGGACTATAGTATTACAGACCTCCCGTGTTGGGTGCTTGATTGAAAAGAGTTCATATGACATACCTGGTTCTCGGTCTGATTGTTTTTCTGGGTGTGCACTCGGTGCGCATTGTGGCCGACGACTGGCGCACCCAAACCCGCCTGCGACTGGGGGAGATGCCATGGAAGGGTCTGTATTCAGTGGCGTCATTGCTTGGTTTTGGCTTGATTGTCTGGGGTTTTGGTTTGGCGCGACAACAGCCGGTGCAATTGTGGAGTCCAGCGGTCGGCATGCGTCACGTGGCGTCGCTGCTGACCCTCATTGCCTTTGTGTTGTTGGCAGCGACTTATGTGCCTGGCAACGGCATCAAGTCCCGTCTTCATCATCCTATGGTGCTGGCGGTCAAGGTATGGGCACTGGCCCATTTGCTGGCGAACGGCAACATCGCACACGTTGTTTTGTTCGGCTCGTTTCTGGCTTGGTCCGTTTTCAGTTTCAGCGCTGCGCGCAAACGCGACCGGGCTGCTGGTACGCGCTACGCTGGTGGTACGGCCGGGGCCACCGGCATCACCGTGGCCATAGGATTTGGTCTTTGGGTAGTCTTTGCTTTGTGGCTGCACGGCTGGTTGATCGGCGTGCGTCCATTTGGCTGAAAGGGAAGAATTTTTTGCTCACTTGATGCCGATCGCCCACTGAATCAGGTATTTCGCCACGAAG
This sequence comes from Betaproteobacteria bacterium, assembly GCA_025354965.1. GTDB lineage: Bacteria > Pseudomonadota > Gammaproteobacteria > Burkholderiales > Burkholderiaceae_C > Rhodoferax. Next base: position 19,383 of record JANXLW010000309.1, on the reverse strand, counting down.
CCGGTCATGCCGAAAGCCAGGCCCAAAAATATGACAAAGGTACCGAATTTACCGGCCTTCGATTCCCACGCCAGATGGCCGATGATGAACAGCATGTAGAGCATGAAGGCGCCAACGCCGAAGGTCAGCCCAAAAGCGGCGATCTGTTCTTCTGAGTAACCGAACATCAGTACGGCTCCCGTTGCGGTAGCTCACTGGCGTCCACAAGATCCCGGTAGGCGTGCCAGCTGGCATGGCCCAACATCGGAATTACCGCGATCAGGCCAAGCAGGGCAGTGCCGAATCCCAGCAGCGTAAAGACCATGATGAGTGCTGACCAGAAAGCCATCGGCAAGGGATTGGCCAGAACCACGCGCCAGCTGGCAAGAACCGCTTGAATCAACGACAGCCGTCGATCCAGCAGCAAGGGTATGGTAATCACCGTCGAGGCAAAGATCGGTGCCGCCAGGGCACCACCCAGTGCCAGCCAAAGCTCAAACAGGAAACCGTTCTTGGCCAGCATGACATGCTGAACAAATTCCAGCGGTGTGGTGATGGGCACTGGCGCCAGCAAAGTGATGAGAGCGGCCGAGGTGACCACCCAGCCGGTGCCAGCCAGTGCCAGCAAGGCGCCGAATTGCACCAGGCACCAATAGTCGTTGCTAAATTTATTGAAGTGATTGTCTTGCCAGTTCAGCCAGGTCTTCAGCACCACGCGGGCATCTGTTTTTTCACCACGCTCCAGTGCCCGGCTCAAGGCATACAAACTACTGGCCAGCACGGGCGCCACCAACAGGAAGCCGGAGATTACTCCCGCCATCAGCCAGAAGCGGTTGTGACCAATAGCCAGCATGGCGGCACCGCCGAAAGCCAGCGCAAGACCGTGCGCCAAGCTAATCCAGCCGCAGCGCACCATGTCGCGCCACGCCAACACCAGCCAGTACAGCGGCCGGGTCAGGGGGATGGTGCGCACGCCCGGTAGCGCGCGATCGGCAGGGGTAGCGGGAGTCGGGGGTGATGGTGTTTGCATAAGCGGGTCAGTGTAGGGCTTGGGCAAGTGTCACAAAAGATGCGGGACAGGCAACGCATAATGCCTGTTTCCCAGCTCCAAGGATATTGCCATGCCCCGCCCGATACTTGACGAATCCAATATTCACCCCGCCATTCGGGAAAAGATTGCCAACCACGAACAGACCATTGTGCGCGAGGTGCAGGCCGCCATGGCAAAACATGCCGTGGTGGTGGTGGGTATGGGCATGAACCCGTTCCCAAAGAAAGCCTGCAAAGCGTTGGACAGCGCGGGGGTGGCCTACCAATATCTGGAATACGGCAATTACCTCAACACCTGGCGCCAGCGCAACGCGCTCAAGCTATGGACTGGCTGGCCGACCATGCCCATGGTGTTCGTGAAAGGGGTGCTGGTCGGCGGCGCCAACGACCTGATCGCGCTGATTGACAGCGGTGAATTGAAAAAACTGCTGGCTTGACTTACGGCTTCGGCTGAACCGGGCCTTTTCCGTCCCTCGGACCACCCATGTGCCCGGCAGGACCGTAAAACCGCGCGGTAGCGGTGTCAAACACTTTTTGCTGCTCGGGCGTAAGCGTTGCATAGAAAGCTTTGGTAGCGTCGCCGCGTTTGTCCATGGCGACGTTCATGTCAGCCACATGCTGAGCGTGCAAAGCCTTCATTTTGTCGATCCGCTCGGGCGTTGGCAGTTTGGCAATCTCGGCATGATCCGCATGTTTGCTCATCATGTCGGCCGGTGGCTTCAGGGCGGCCGTGAACGTGGTCCAGGCGCCCTCTTGCGCTGGTGTCAGCTTGAGCATGGCCTTGAGTGCGGCCTGGCGTTTTTCCATGCGCGCCTGCATTTTGGCCGGATCCATCTTGCCCATGCCGGGGTGGCCTATGCCTTCGTGCATCATTCCGCCAGCACCCATCATGCCGGCGTGCTCGCCCATGGCCGGAGCCTGTGAAAAAGCGGCAAAGCCTGCAGTGGCCAATACGCCAGCAAGCAAAAGAGGTTTAAAAACTGATTTCATGTGAGCTTCCTTTATCGTGTGTCTGACGCTCAAAAATTGGCTTCAGGCTGGGATCAAATGTGTGCTTCTTCTGTATCTGCTGCATGACACCCAGATATGTGTTTGTAAAGTTGCGCCATAAAAATGGCAGGTTTTGATGGGATGATTGACCTTGCTCAAGTTAAATCAATCGTCATAAAGGGGGCCCGTGTTCAAGAACGTGATCGTGTATCGAATCGGACCGGGATGGTCCGCCACCGCAGTGCAAATGGAGCAAAGCCTGCAAGGCGCACGCTTTGTAGAGTGTGGTGCCAGCCAGGAGAAATCAATCGGCTGGGTGGAGCCCCGCGGCGAGGCCAATGGCCCGCTGGTGGAGGCCGTGGGCGGGCAGTTGGTACTCCAACTCATGGTCGAGACCCGCACCCTGCCGGGGTCGGTGGTGACGCGTAAAGCGAAAGAACGCATCGCCCACATTGAGGCCGCGACCGGGCGAAAACCAGGCAAGAAAGAACTGCGGGACATCAAGGACGACATCCGGCTTGAATTGTTGCCCATGGCGTTCACCAAGCAAGCCACCATCGTCGTGTGGATTGACCCGAAGGCGCAATTGCTGGTGATAGATGCAGCCAGCCAGGCCAAATCGGATGAGGTCGTGACGGCGCTGGTGAAGTCGCTCGATGGGCTGGCGTTAACACTCATCAACACCCAGGTTTCACCCACAGTAGCCATGTCCGAGTGGCTGGTCAGCCAGGAGGCGCCAGCAGGCTTCAGCGTTGACCGTGAGTGTGAGCTGAAGGCGGCCGATGAATCCAAAGCGGTGGTGCGCTATTCACGCCACCCGCTGGACAACGACGAGGTCAAGAAACATGTTGAGGGCGGCAAACTGCCGACCCGGCTGGCGCTGACCTGGGACAGCCGCATCTCGTTCGTGTTGACCGAGAGCCTGCAGCTCAAGAAGCTGGTGTTTCTGGAAGTGGTGTTTGAAGGCGCTTCCGCCGACAAAGACGATGGCTTCGACACCGACATAGCTATCGCCACCGGCGAGCTGCGCAAACTGTTGCCGGATTTGTTGGCGGCGTTGGGGGGTGAGGTGGTAGCGACCTAATATGAAAACCGATCAAGCACGCCGCATTTACGGCTATCACGCCCATGTCTATTTCGCCGCGGACAGCCTGGAGCAAGCTCGCAACCTGTGCGAAAGAGCAGCAACCTTGTTCCATCTCCGTATGGGACGCATGCATGAAAGGCCAGTAGGTCCGCACCCGGACTGGAGTTGCCAGCTCTCCTTCACGCCAGCTTTGTTTGCTGAAATCATTCCCTGGCTGGCGCTCAACAGGAATGGATTGGTGGTCTTTGTTCATCCGGTAACCGGCAACCAACTGCTGGACCACAGAGACTTTGCGATCTGGATGGGCGCGGTCCGTCAACTTGATCTATCGGTCTTGTCGTCGACGGATGATCGCAATGAAGCGGCAATGGAGTTTAAAGACGGCGATTGATTCAGTTCCCTGAGCACAACAATTGGATAACCCTGTTACCTAGCCGTCGCTCAGGCTTTGCTCTTCGCTGAGCAGGTATTCCAGCCAAACAAGGCATACGGCGGGCACCAGCCGATGGCACCGGTGGCCAGCGGCACAACACCCAACCAACCCCAGATACCGATGTTGCCGGTGAGCGTCAGGCCTATCAGCACCAGACCGACCACGATGCGCAGAATGCGGTCCATGCCGCCGACGTTTGATTTCATGGGAACTCCTCAAAAAGTTATTGATGACTGGATTTGACGCTTTGTTTGCCTCAAGGTCTGTGACTGAAGTCACGCAGGGCGGTGCTGTTGACGATTTGTATCTGTTCCCGACCCAGCTTGACCCAGCCTTCGCGCTCAAAGCGGCGCAGCAGCCGGGTGACAATTTCGCGCACGGTGCCCAGCTCGTTGGCCAGCGTCTGATGGGTAACGGCCCGTTGCTGACCGTGGCCCAGCAGCGCTCCCGCCAACCGCCGGTCCAGTTTGTGAAAGGCGACGGCGTCAATCAAACTGGTAAGGTCGGCCATGCGTTCGGCAAACAGACCCAGCACCTCGTTGCGAAATGCAGGTGTTTCCAGCCAGCGCATGAAGATGTCGGGAGGAATAAGAAGCAGGGTGCTGGCTTTGGTGGTGATGCCGTGAGCCGACAGCGGCTGGCTGCGAAACAGGCAGGCTGACGACACCAGGCACAGCTCGCCGGGCACGACCCGGTACAACTCAAGTGAGCGGCCATCATCCGAATTGCGCGATACCCTGATCTCGCCTTGCAGCACCAGCGGAAAGCCCTGGCAAGGTGCATTCTCACTGAACAAAACAGTGTCGGGCGGCACCTGCTGCGACGCACCCAGCGGACCTAACTCGGCCAGCGACGGATGCACCTGCGCCAGCGCCGGGTAGAGCGTTGCGGGCAGCGCGGCAGCGTCCATCAAGGGGCGCGGCAGCAATTGCCGGCCAGGTCGTCCAGAATCGGGCAATCGGGCCGCTCGTCACCATGGCAGTGGTCCAGCAGGGACGCCAGCGTGCGCTGCATGGCCTGCATCGCCTCGATGCGTTGTGCCAGGTCCGTCACATGTTTTTGGGCAATGCGTTTGACGCTGGCACTGGCACGCCTGCGGTTGTTCCAAAGGCCTACCAGTTCAGCAATCTCGGCCATCGAAAAGCCCAGCGCGCGACCGCGCTTGATGAACTGCAGGGTGCGCACGTCAGCCTCAAAATACTGGCGATAGCCGCTGTCCGTGCGGGCCACAGGCGTGAGCAGCCCGAGCGATTCATAGTGCCGCACCATCTTGGCCGACACTTGCGAGAGCTTCGCGGCGGTGCCAATGGCCACCGGCCAAAGGGTGTCAGGCGGCAACGGCGTAACCTTCATCTGCAATCGCTTTGGCCAGCAGTTCACGAGCCTGCTCGGAAGCCACTTCGACTTTGCCGCTACTGCGATCGATCTTGACCTCGGCTTGCGGGTCAACTTGTTTCACAGCGCGCGCGACTGCCATTTCGCAATGACCGCAGGTCATGCCGGAGACGGTAAAGGTCTGGTTCATGAAAAAACTCCTGTCTATAAATGTAAATGGAAATAAATGCTTTTAAAGTCAGTGTATTTTGAACCTTACCATCAGGGTAAGGTCAAGCAAAATAAATATAACTTGACATTACCATCATGGGAAGGATTAGTCTTGCGGGTATGGATACAACTTCAACACACCCTGTTTTCCCGACCCCACTGGACATAGGCATTGGCGGCATGACCTGTGCCTCTTGTGTGGCGCGGGTTGAACGAGCGCTTAAAAAAGTACCTGGTGTGCGGGATGCCACGGTCAATCTGGCCACCGAGTCGGCCCGCGTAGTGGTTGTGCCTTCTGAGCAGATGGAGGCCCGGTTGCGCCGCGCCGTACGCGATGCCGGTTACGAGCCGGTCGCTGCCAACGCCTCAGTTGACGCACAAGATACCTCACCCTGGGCCGGGTTCATGCCGGTCGCCTTCGGGCTTGCGCTGTCGGTGCCGCTGACCCTGCCCATGATCGGTGACCTGTTGGGCCAACACTGGATGCTGTCAGCCTGGCTGCAATTTGCGCTGGCAACGCCGGTACAGTTCATTTTGGGCGGACGCTTTTACAAGGCCGGCTGGCATGCGCTCAAAGGACTCACCGGCAACATGGATCTGTTGGTGGCCATTGGCACAACGGCGGGCTGGGCCCTGTCAACCTGGTTGTGGCTGAGTTCAGTATTTGGTGCCGGGCCAGGCGTCATGGTGCACCTGTATTTCGAAGGCTCGGCCCTGGTGGTGACGCTGGTGCTGCTGGGTAAATGGCTTGAGGCACGGGCCAAACGGCAAACCACGTCCGCCATTCGCGCATTGCATGCCTTGCGCCCGGATGTCGCCCATCTCAAGGGATTGGATGGCGAAGTGGATGTGCCGGTGGCCGAGGTGCTGGTAGGCGATCTGTTGGTAGTCAAGCCTGGTGAACGTTTTCCGGTGGATGGCCTGCTGCTGGAAGGCCAGACCCAGGTCGACGAGTCGATGCTGACGGGGGAACCCCTGCCCATCGTCAAAGACCTGAACGCGGCGCTGACGGGGGGCTCCATCAACGGTGAGGGTCGCATCGTGATGAAGGTGCTGGCGGTGGGTAATGAGACTGTACTCTCCAACCTCATCCGGCTGGTGGAAGACGCGCAGGCGGCCAAGGCGCCAGTTCAACGCATGGTGGACCAGATCAGTGCGGTGTTTGTGCCAGTGGTACTGACCATTGCACTGATCACTTTGCTGGCGTGGTGGCTAACCGGTCAACCGTTTGAAGTTGCGGTGATCCGCGCTGTGGCGGTACTGGTTATTGCCTGCCCTTGCGCGCTGGGATTGGCGACACCGGCGGCCATCATGACCGGCACCGGCGTCGCTGCGAAATTTGGCATTTTGATCAAGGATGCCCAGGCGCTGGAATTGGCGCACAAGGTGGATATTGTTGTGTTTGACAAAACAGGTACTCTCACCGTGGGTCGCCCAACATTGACTACCTTGCACACGACACCTGGCATGACCGAAGACGAAGTACTGAAAGTGGCGGCCAGTCTGCAAAGCGGTAGTGAACATCCGCTGGCGCGGGCCGTTGTCAGCCGGGCACAGATGATGGGTTTGCGTTTTGAAGCACCGGACAACGTGCGCGCCGTGCCGGGCCGCGGCAGCGAAGGGGAAGTGGGTGTGCGCAGTTTTCTGATTGGTAGCCTGCGCTGGATGGATGAACTGGGTGTCGACACCACTGCCATGGCGCCCCGGGCTGCCGAACTGCAAGCGCAGGGTGCCACCGTATCGGCCATGACCGAGCGGACCAGCCAAGGCCTTATCCTGCGTTCCCTGATGGCTTTTGGCGATGAACCCAAGCCGGGTGCCAAAGAAGTTTTGGCAGCTCTGCGCTCGCGTGGTATCAAGACGGTGATGATGTCGGGTGACAACCAGGGCGCCGTTGAAGCCATGGCACGCCGCCTGGGTTTGCGGCCGGAAGAAGGCGACGTCATGGCCGAAGTACTGCCCGCTGACAAGGCCGGGCGTGTCATGGCACTGAAAACTGGCGGCCATACGGTGGCCATGGTGGGTGACGGCGTGAACGATGCACCTGCGCTGGCTGCAGCCGACGTTGGCATTGCCATGGGCAATGGCACCGATGTCGCCATGCACGCAGCCGGTATTACCCTGATGCGGGGTGAACCGGCCTTGGTGGCACAGGCGCTGAACATTTCCAGCCGTACCGTGCGCAAGATCCGGCAAAACCTTTTTTGGGCTTTTGCTTACAACGTGGCCGGCATACCGCTGGCGGCGTTTGGATTTTTAAACCCGGTTGTTGCTGGCGCCGCCATGGCCATGAGCTCGGTCAGTGTGATGGGCAACGCGCTTCTACTAAAACGCTGGAAGCCAGAAAAATATATCAAACAATAGTTTTTACTTACCTATCTTCTTAAGTATCTATTTAAAGATAGTAGTAGTAGATAGAGGTTGGTCTGAATTGTGGATAAGGCACAATTTTACTTAATAATCAGGGGCTTGGAAAAGTTCAACCCATGTAGGTGACTCTGCTTTGCATTTGTAGTAAAAAATGGATAACTTTGGTGACTTGAACTACTCTGTGGATAAGTAGCTGTTTGTACCAACTCTATACACAAGGTTATTCTTTGACAGCGGCAGGTAAAGTGGTAATGAAAACTTAAATTTTAAAAAATATGTTCGGCACGGAAGTTGGTTCCTCTTTTTATTCCCCTGTTAAAACCAATGATCTACTTGATCAAACCCTCGGCGCGCAAGGCATTCTGAACAGCTGGACGAGCGCCGACACGGCCCAGAAAGGCGTTTAGGTTAGTCAAGGAGGAAGTGTCAATGGCGACGTGCTTCGCCCAACCCGCCACAGTGAACAGATAGCCATCTGCCACTGTAAACGATTCGCCCATCAGGTATGGCGAGTTGGCTAGTTGCTTGTCGACCCACTGAAGACGGGAAATCAATCGGCTTTTTGCGATGTCTTTGGCTTCTTCTGGCATACCAGGGGTAAACAATGGTGAAAAGCCCTTGTGCAGCTCGGTGCCAATAAAGTTGAGCCATTCTTGCAGCTTGTAACGCTCAAAAGTGCCACTGGCGGGCGCCAGTTTTTTTGCGGGTACCAGGTCAGCAATGTATTGCACGATGACCGGGCCTTCACGCAACTGGGTGCCGTTGTTCAGTACCAGAAGAGGCACATAACCAAGCGGGTTGATGGTGTAGTAATCGATGCCATTGGCTAATTTGTGGGTCTTGGTGGGGGCGGCGATGGCTTCAAAAGCCAGAGCGGACTCGTGTAGTGCGATGTGGGGCGATAGCGAGCAGGCGCCGGGTGAGTAATAAAGTTTCATGGTGGTTTTTAAGGTTGGCTAAGAAAAGCAAAAAATACTTGAACGCCAATGTTAACTGGTGCAGATAGATTTCGCGTTGTTCAGAGCACTTGAACCCGGTTCACAGTCGGCAGGTTCTCCATCCAATCGGGCAAAATGTTTGCATGAACCGACTTATAAAATTCACTTTGCTGACTGCGATGTTGCTGATGCCGCTGTTGGCCGCGGGTGGTTGGACTTTGCAGCACTGGATTGGAACAGAAGATTTCAGGAAAAGAGCCGAGTCGGAAGTTAGCGTTGCGCTGGGTGTGGCGGCGAGAATTGATCGTATTGATGTGGTTGTATGGCCCTTGCCGGCGGTGGTTTTGGGTGGCATCAAGATACAGACTGATCCGGCACTGACGTTGGAGCGTCTGGAGTTGCGACCGTCCTGGAGTGGCTTGTTGCTGGGGCGGCTCGAATTGGCGACAGTATTGGTACATGGCGCTATGTTGCCGCAGGCCGGGATCGACGCTCTCCTGGTCGTTCTGGCCAAAAGGAGGCTTTCAGCGCCGACTGCACACGAGCCAGAGGTAGCAGGCAACACCAAATTCCAATACATTCCGCGTCGAACCGTGTTGGACAACATGACCTGGGTAAGCACCAAGGGCGCTAGTACAGTGCTGGATGCAAACGCATATTTGGACGAGCGGGGGATGCCAGAGGAGGTGTCGATCAAGGTATTGAAGGGACGATGGCATGGCGCAGTCGCCGACTTGAAGCGACGGGGCAATGACTGGACCTTACTTGCAAAAGTGGGTGGTGGCACCGTGAAAGGCGCATTTCAATTGCAGGAAGTGCCTCAGTTGGGTGCGGCGTTTTCTCTCGATGGACAACTGCAAACCACAGCCGTTGAAGTGGCAGCACTGTCCACTGCGCCCCAGGCTGTATTGAGTGGACGGTTGGACGCAGACACCACACTGTCGGTGCGTGCCGCCAGCATTGGCGCGTTGGCTGACGGGTTTCAGACGCACAGCAAGTTCACGGTTGGTCAGGCAGTGCTGCATGGTGTCGATCTGGCGAAAGCCGTCAAGACCCTTGGCTTGAGTCGTGGTGGTGAGACTTCTTTCGACACCTTTTTGGGGCAGGTCATTACGCGAGGCCGCGCGGTCCAGTTCACTAATCTGGCGGCGAGTTCGGGTGTGCTGAGCGCCAACGGGAATGTAACCGTTTCGCCTACCGGAGCTTTGAGCGGCCGGGTTAATGTGGATTTGGCAGCGGCTACCTTGGGTGGTGCCGTAGGCGTGCCGCTATTGGTGGGGGGCACGCTTGACGCTCCCGAGGTGACGCTGACACGCGGCGCGTTGATTGGCGCGGCCATTGGTACGGCCGTCATGCCCGGCGTTGGTACCGGGGTTGGCGCCTCAATGGGTGACAAAGTGGGACACGGTTTGAAAAAACTCTTTGGCAAGTAATGGCCGTTTGTCGGACTACGCAGCTATTGTTGCAGTCGTCAATACCGTTTTGTCATATGCGGCTTTGATCATGTCAGAGGCTTTTTCGGCGATCATGATGGTGGGTGCGTTGGTGTTGCCGGAAACCAGTTTCGGCATGATGGATGCGTCCACCACACGCAGGTTTTCCACTCCGTAAACCTGCAAGGTCGGGTCTACCACGGCCGTTGGGTCGTTGGCGGGGCCCATCTTGCATGTACTGCAGGGGTGATATTCGGTGTCCGCACGGTCACGCAGAAATTGCTCGATTTGCAGTGGGTTGTTGCGTTCCATTGGGTAGAGCATCTTGCCGCGGTACGGCGCAAAAGCCTGGCTTTGCATGATGTCGTAGCCGATTTGTGTCCCCTTGATGAGACTGGCCATGTCATCCGGGTCTGACAAAAAATTCGGGTCGATTAGGGGTGCATCATTGGCGTTGGCACTTTGCAACTTGACACTGCCGCGGCTTTTTGGCCGCATTAATGTCACGTGCAGTGTGTAACCGTGACCTAGGTGGTTCTTTCGGGTGTGGTCGTCGACGATGCCGGTGCATAGCGCCAGCTGGATATCTGGAGAGGGCGCTGTTTTGTCGGCAAACAAAAAGGCCTGCGATTCTGCGACGTTGCTGGTGATGATGCCTTTGCGATGTTTGCGCCACTCAAAAATGCTGCGAACAATCTTTACAAGTCCTGACCAGGAAAGCCCGAAAGTTGCCTCTTTGCGCTGTGTGCGGTAGATCAACACGGCAGTGACATGGTCGTGCAGGTTTTGCCCGACACCAGCAAGGTCATGCACCACACGGATGCCCAGTTGGCGCAGATGAGCGGCGGGACCGATGCCGGAGAGCATGAGCAACTGAGGTGAACCATAGGCTCCCCCCGACAAAATGACTTCATGGTTGGCCTGGACTTGCTGAACTTGCCCTGCTTTGAGGAACTCGGCGCCGACAGCGCGTTTTCCTTCTAGTAGGATGCGTTGTGTGTGCGCCTCTGTGATGACGGTGAGATTGGGCCGACCCAAATGCGGCGTGATGTAGGCTTTGGCGGCGCTGCAGCGCTCGCCATTTTTTTGTGTCACCTGCGCCGGTGCGCAACCTAACTGGGATGCGCCGTTGTAGTCATTTGTCCTGGGCACGCCTTGCTCAACACAGGCATCCAGAAAAGCCTGGTTGATACTGCTTGGGCTGCGCAGGTAGCTTACATTGAGAGGCCCCCCCGCGCCGTGATAGTCGTTGGCCCCGAAGCATTCACTATTTTCGGCCCGCTTGAAGATGGGTAAAACGTCGTTAAAAGCCCACCCTGGGTTACCCAGTGCAGCCCAATTGTCATAGTCCAAACGATTGCCCCGCGTGTAGACCATGGCATTCACAGAACTGCTGCCACCCATCACCTTGCCGCGTGGCTGAAACCCCTGCCGCCCGTTCAGACCCGGTTGCGCAACAGTGTTGTAGTTCCAGTTGTGAATTCCCAGAGCCGCGGTGGCAGCAAACCCTAAAGGTGCCTGGATGAAAGCTGAGCTGTCAGGACCACCAGCTTCGAGCAAACAGACGGAAATTTCGGGGTTCTCTGTAAGGCGACTTGCTACTACGCAACCGGCCGCACCACCACCAATAACGACGTAATCAAAAGTTTTATTTTGCACTTGGAGATACCTTGTTGAGTGTGGATTACCTGGTGAGAAAATTCAGATACTTGTCGGTAAATTTTCTGCAGGTTGGCCACAGGAAATTCACCACGCTGAAAGACGCCTGTTAGAACACTGATGGAGTGTTTTCTTAAAAATGAATCGAATACCGCCAGACGGTAAGTCTTTACTTGACATTGAAATGTCAAAAATTTGACAATCTAGGGTAATTACCGGGAGGAAATAAGGAGTGCATTCCAAACTTAAACTCAAAATCCCTGCTGCCATGCTAGCCAACCCATGGTTTGACAGTCTGTCCGAACGCAATCGTCAGTCGTTGCTGGCTGTCGGTGAGCGGCTCCACTTGCGCGCCGGAGAGATGCTCTACCGCCAGGGAGATGTGCCTGGTGGATTCTTTGGCGTGGTGAGTGGCTCGTTCAAAGTGTCGACGTTACGGAAGAATGGCAAAGAAGGTATTTTGGCGTTGATGGAGGCCGGCAACTGGTTTGGTGAGACCTCTTTGCTAGACGGTCTGCCGCGTTCGCACGACGTAACAGCACTTGAACCTGCTGAGGTGCTCATGGTGGGGCAGACAGCGTTTGAAGAGTTGATCGGTAGCCCTTCATTTGCTCGCGCGATGACGGTTTTGCTGTCGACCAGAGTTCGCTTGCTGTACGGTTTGGTGGAGGATGCCATGTTGCGCTCTATCAGCACGCGTGTGGCGCGCCGCTTGCTGGCTTTGGCACGTGGAGACGCCACCATGGCACGCGTTTTTCGTCCAACGGTCACAGTCTCGCAGGAGGCATTTGCCATGATGCTGGGGGTGACCCGGCAAACCTTGTCCAGGGAGTTGAAGCTGTTGGCGCTGGATGGAGTTGTGACAGTGGGATATGGACGCATTGATATTTTGTCTTTGACTGCGCTGGAGGCGAAAGGTGCGATTGATTGATTTGTCCCGCGGGATTTTGATCGCCCGGTAAAATCAGGATTTGCACAGCCGTGCATATGGCGCCACATTTTGACCCGCCGCCATTCATATTCATAACCATGCTTTATTCGCAGAATTTCGATGTCATCGTTGTCGGTGGCGGGCATGCCGGAACCGAGGCAGCGCTGGCGGCCGCCCGCATGGGATGCAAAACCCTGCTACTCAGTCACAACATTGAAACCCTGGGACAGATGAGTTGCAACCCGTCTATTGGCGGTATCGGCAAGGGGCATCTGGTCAAGGAGGTCGATGCGATGGGGGGCGCCATGGCGGCAGCCACGGATGAAGCAGGTATCCAGTTTCGCATCCTCAACTCCAGCAAGGGTCCGGCAGTGCGCGCCACACGAGCCCAGGCGGATAGAGTTTTATATAAGGCGGCGATCCGTCGCCGTTTGGAGAACCAGCCCAATTTGTGGTTGTTTCAGCAGGCGGTGGACGACTTGCTGGTGGAGGGTGATCGGGTGGTTGGCGCAGTAACGCAGTTGGGTATCAAGTTTCGGTCTAAGACGGTGGTGCTGACAGCGGGCACTTTTCTGGATGGCAAGATACATGTCGGTTTGAATAACTACGCGGCGGGCAGAGCCGGTGATCCACCGGCTCTGAGTTTGAGCGCCCGCTTGAAAGAGCTGAAGTTGCCACAGGGCCGATTGAAGACCGGTACACCGCCGCGCCTGGACGGCCGCTCGATTGACTTCGGTAAGTGCCTTGAACAGCCTGGTGATGGCATGCTTGGTGGCATGAGCCAGGCGATGCCGGTGTTTAGCTTCATGGGGCGTGTGGAGCAGCATCCGCAACAAATGTCGTGCTGGATCACGCATACCAATGAGCGGACCCACGACATCATCCGTGGCGGTTTTGACCGCAGCCCCATGTTCACAGGAAAGATCGAGGGTGTGGGACCCCGCTATTGCCCTAGCGTCGAGGACAAGATCAACCGCTTTGCTGGCAAGAATAGCCATCAGATTTTTCTGGAGCCAGAGGGTTTGACGACGCACGAGTATTACCCGAATGGCATTTCGACCAGTTTGCCTTTTGATATTCAGTATGCATTGGTGCGATCAATGGCTGGACTGGAGAAGGCCCACATTCTGAGGCCAGGCTACGCCATTGAATACGACTACTTCGATCCGCAGCAACTCAGGAGTAACTTTGAGACCAAGGCTATTAACGGTTTGTTTTTTGCCGGGCAGATCAATGGCACGACGGGTTACGAAGAAGCTGCTGCTCAAGGCTTGTTTGCCGGAGTCAATGCGGCACTGAAAGCAGGAGTCACAACAGCGTGGCCGCAAGACGCCTGGGTGCCCGGGCGGGACGAAGCTTACCTGGGTGTACTGGTCGATGACCTGATCACCAAGGGGGTAACTGAGCCCTACCGCATGTTTACCAGCAGGGCCGAGTTCCGGTTGCAGCTTCGGGAAGACAATGCAGATGCTCGCCTAACAGAGGTTGGGCGACAGCTGGGTTTGGTGGATGACGAGCGCTGGGATGCGTTTAGTCGAAAGCGGGACGTGGTTTCACGTGAAACAGAGCGTTTGCGCTCAATTTGGGTTAACCCGAAAAATTTGAGTGCAACTGAATCGGTGCGTGTGTTGGGCAAGGCTCTGGAGCATGAATACAACCTCGCCGATTTACTGCGGCGGCCGGATGTCTGTTACGCCGACCTGATGTCCCTGGATGACGGTAAATACGCCAATCCGGAGCTGGACTCAGATGTTTCACGTGAAACAAGCGCCCGCTTGTCGACACAAGCCATGTTTTCGGCGCTAGTGATTGAACAAGTCGAGATTGCGGCCAAGTACGCAGGCTATATTGATCGTCAGAAGGGTGAAGTAAGTCGTGCGCTCCACTATGAGCAGCTCAGACTGCCGAAGGAGTTCGACTATATGAACGTGCCAGCTTTGAGTATCGAGGCCAGACAAACGCTGGACAAGCTCAGGCCGGAGACATTGGGCCAAGCATCGCGCATGTCAGGTATCACACCAGCCACCATTTCCTTGCTGTTGGTTCACCTGAAGAAAAGCAAGCCAAAGGAGTTTGCGTCAGCGGGTGAGCTGAACTCATCTGGCGGGACTTTGGGTGGGACGATCGCCTGATGAATGCTCTGGAAATGAGGTTGCGCCAAGGCTTGGCTGATCTGAAGCTGGTACTGGAGGATGCCCAAATCGGTGAGTTGCTGGATTACCTGGATCTAATCCAGAAGTGGACCCGAGTCTATAACCTGACGGCGGTCCACGATCCAGCCGAAATGTTGACGCATCACCTGTTGGACTGTTTGGCAGTGATTGCGCCGCTAAGGGCGCAGTTGGCTGGCGGGTACCGCGACGCATTGCTTGATGGTAAATTTTCAGACCCGGCAACAATTCACTTGCTTGACGTCGGCTCGGGTGCTGGTTTACCGGGTACGGTTATCGCAATTTGCTGTCAGGATATGTTGGTCGATTGCGTAGACACGGTGGCGAAAAAAGTAGCATTCATTCGGCAGGCGGCTGCAGTACTAAAACGATCCAATTTGCGAGCGGTGCATGCACGGGTTGAGAGTTTGATGGACAGCTACGACGTTATCAGCTCCCGCGCATTTGCTTCCTTGTCTGACTTCGCGCGCTTGTCATCGGGAGCGCTGGCTAAGGAGGGGGTCTGGTTGGCCATGAAGGGCAAGCGTCCGGATGGTGAGATCTCCGCCTTGCCTGCCGATGTGGGGGTGTTTCATGTGGAACAACTGAAGGTGCCGGGGTTAAATGCCGAGCGATGCATTGTGTGGATGCGCAAAACGTAACGTAAACTCCCCTATCGTCTAGAGAGAAAAATTCCATGTTTGGTATCGTCGACTATGGCGCATTTGTCATCGCTATCATTGTTTTTTTATTGATCCCGGGTCCCGGTAATCTGGCTCTTATAACCTGCACCAGCAAGGGTCGCATCAAGGGTGGTTTGGCAGCAACCCTCGGTGTCATTTTGGGAGACCAGGTCCTGATGTGGCTGGCGGTTGCTGGTGTTGCTTCTCTGCTAAGCGCCTACCCCGCCGCGTTCAATGCCGTGCAGTGGCTTGGTGCCGCTTATCTAGCCTGGCTGGGCAGCAAGATGCTGCTGACCAAACCGGGTGCTGCACCGATACTTCATATTAAAGCGCATCACTACCTGCGGCAGGCATTTGTGATCACTTTACTGAATCCCAAGGCCATCGTTTTTTACATGGCATTTTTTCCGCTTTTTGTGGATCCGGCCCGGCATCAAGGCATAGCTACTTTTGCCTTTATGGCGGTGACCATAGCAATGTTGACCTTCGCCTACGGCTTGACCATGGTGTTATTGATTCGCTTTCTGGCGGAGCGCTTGCGCGCCAACCCAATAATCTCTAGAACACTGGAAAAGGTTGCGGGCCTGTTTCTAATCGGCTTTGGTGTAAAGCTGGCCTTGTCGCGCTGACTTTTGATTCCGCCGTCTTTATTTCAACATTCGTAAGTAATTCATGGCCAAAATATTCTGCATCGCCAACCAAAAGGGCGGTGTTGGCAAAACCACCACCACAGTCAACCTGGCGGCTGGTCTGGCCAAGGTAGGCCAGCGCGTGTTGATGATCGATCTCGATCCGCAAGGCAATGCCACGATGGGTTCGGGCGTGGACAAGCGCAAGTTGGAACTGACTATTTATGACGTGCTGCTCGAATCCGCATCGGTGGCGGAGGCGCGGCTTAAAAGCGACAAGTTGGTGGAGGGTGGTTGCAGTTACGACATCCTGGGTGCGAATCGTGAGCTGGCCGGTGCCGAAGTCGAGCTGGTGGACGTTGAGCGCCGTGAAAGACGCCTCAAGCAGGCACTGAATGCTGTGGATCAAGAGTATGACTTCATCCTGATCGATTGTCCGCCGTCGTTGTCAATGTTGACGCTCAATGGACTGTGCTGCGCGCACGGTGTGATCGTTCCAATGCAATGTGAGTACTTTGCTTTGGAGGGGCTCACAGACCTGGTCAACACCATCAAGCAAGTGCATGCCAACCTGAACAAGGACTTGGCAATCATTGGCTTGCTGCGTGTCATGTTTGACCCCCGCATCACCTTGCAACAGCAGGTGAGCGAGCAGCTCAAGACTCATTTCGGTAGCAAGGTTTTCAACACCGTGATACCGCGCAATGTGCGCCTGGCCGAAGCTCCTAGTTACGGCGTGCCAGGCGTGGTTTTTGATCCCTCAAGCAAAGGGGCACAGGCCTTTGTGGCATTTGCCCAGGAGATGGTGGAGCGTATCGAAAGTTTGTAGCTACATCGAGTTCAGTCAAGGCAACCCAATGCGACGAGCTATAAAAATAAGAAATGAACCCGCACAACATTTTGATATTACCGGGCTGGCAAAATTCCGGCCCTGACCACTGGCAAAGCCTGTGGGAGGTAGCGCACGGCTATTTGCGGGTGGAGCAGCATGACTGGATGCAGCCCTTGCGCGGTGATTGGAGCGCCCGATTGGAAGATGTGTTGTTGCAGTGCGATGAGCCGGCAGTTCTGGTGGCCCACAGCCTGGGTTGTCATCTGGTAACTGCCTGGGCCGCTTGCTCGAGAAACACCCATCTTGTTAGAGCGGCGTTGCTGGTAGCACCGGGAGATCCGGAGCGAGAAGAATTGCGCCGGGTTCTGCACAGTTGGCTACCCATCGCCACGCAAAAACTGCCTTTCAAAAACATTTTGGTGGCCAGTCGCAACGATCCTTACTGTAGTTTAGATCGTGCCAATCAGTTTGCCACCGCCTGGGGCTCCGACTTTATCGACCTTGGCCGGCAGGGGCACATCAATGCTGAGTCAGGCCTGGGTAGCTGGTTATATGGACATCAGATTCTTGACCAGTTGCAGCAGGAGCAAATGGTCGGCGCCCCAATTCTCGGCTAGGTTTCGAACATAGTTGATGATCTGGTTTGCAAATATCAAAGAAGGACAATTGAATGGTTTCCAAAAAACCCAAAGGCTTGGGCCGCGGACTTGAAGCGCTGCTGGGTCCCAAAGTGAATGATGCGGCGTCGTTTGATGCGTCTGCCGGTAACCCCGTAAGCCCCGGCGTGCCGGCGTCCCTGCTGCTGACGGACATGCTTCCAGGCAGGTACCAGCCACGCACAAGAATGGACGAGGGAGCCCTTTATGAGTTGGCCGAATCCATCAAGGTGCAGGGCATCCTGCAGCCGATTCTGGTGCGGCGCCTGCAGGACAGCGAGAGCCCGGGAAAGTTCGAAATTATCGCCGGAGAGCGCCGCTTTCGTGCCGCCAAATTAGCCGGCCTGGACAGCGTCCCAGTGTTAGTGCGGGAGGTGTCCAATGAGGACGCTGCCGCCATGGCATTGATAGAGAATATTCAACGTGAGGATCTGAACCCTCTGGAAGAAGCCCAAGGCCTACAAAGGTTAGTCAAAGAGTTTGGGCTCACTCACGAAGAGGCGGCGCAGGCTGTGGGACGTTCACGCAGCGCCGCCAGTAACTTGCTGCGGTTGCTCAACCTGGCTGATCCGGTTCAAACCATGTTGATGGCCGGTGACCTTGACATGGGCCACGCCCGCGCGCTGTTGGTACTGGATCGGGCGACCCAGATTACAGCCGCAAATCAAATCAGCGCCAAGAAAATGTCGGTACGAGAAGCCGAGAGTCTGGCCAGGAAACTCAGTGCCGAGTTCACTTTGACTTCAAGTAAGCCGAAAAAAGAGAAGTCGCGCGATATGAAGCGGGTTGAAGAAGAACTGTCTGACCTGCTCGCTGCCGCGGTGGAAGTGCGTGTGAAAAAGCGTGTCAAGCGGGCTGGGCGTATGGAGGAAATGGGTGAGTTGAGCATCCAGTTTGGTTCATTGGAAGAGCTCAATGGCCTGATTGACAAGCTTACGCATTGCGCTGCGCGCTAGCCGGTTCGGCAGTAGCCTAAACTCCGAGTTTGCAGAACCATCGACTATAGGGGGCCACATGTTGAACTCTTCTGACGGCTGCCAGGACGGCGCCACCCAACCGGCGCTTGAGGCCCTGGCGGTAGCGGCATTTGCCATGTCCATACTGGCAGGAACCCGCGGCGGGCATCACATTGTGCGCGTGCAGCACTATGTCAGAATTTTGGCCAGGCACCTGCAAACGCTCCCGCAGTTCGCAGCGGTTTTAACTGAACCTTACATTGATGTTTTGATTCATGCCGCTCCCTTGCACGACTTGGGGTCGATTGGTATTCCCGACTGGATTTTGCTCAAACCAGGCAAACTGAACCCAGTTGAATATGCGATCATAAAAACCCACACCACGCAGGCGCGCGATGTGATTGAGCAGGCTGAAAAGAATTTTGGGTATCAGGGGGATTCGATCAAGACCTTGAAAGAGATCGTCTATTGTCATCATGAAAAATGGGACGGCAGCGGCTATCCGCAAGGTTTGTCGGGCGTGCAAATCCCGTTGGCGGGACGGCTGCTGGCCATTGTCGATGCGTACGATACGATCACCTCGGACCACGTGTACAAACTGAGGATGCCCCACGAGCAGGCCGTCGGAGAAATCTTTCATGGCCGTGGCAGCATTTTTGATCCCGACATGGTCGATGCTTTTATAGAAATCCAGGATGAATTTCGACCTATCGCCCAAAGTTACGCCGACACCTCCCTGGACATGCAAAGAAAGATTGAATACATGGCCAACGCAATTGCGGAGGAGGCCGAACAGCCTGTTATTTAAAACGCAAAAATCTTGCCCGGGTTCATGATGTTTTTGGGGTCCAACGCGCGCTTGATGCTGCGCATCATGTCGACCGCGCCGACGCCGGTCTCCGTCACCAGAAAATCGATCTTGTGCAGTCCCACGCCGTGCTCGCCGGTGCAAGTTCCTTCCAGGCGCAGGGCGCGCGCCACCAGCGAATGGTTCAGCCTTTCAGCAACCTCACGCTCCTCGGCTTTTCCAGGGTCAATCAGATAACCGAAGTGAAAGTTGCC
>JANXLW010000281.1 GCA_025354965.1 Betaproteobacteria bacterium | reverse complement strand
TCGGGGATGACGTCCCCCGCGCGGCGCACGATCACGGTGTCGCCCACGCGCACGTCCTTGCGCCGGGCCTCGTCTTCGTTGTGCAAGGTGGCGTTGGACACCGTGGTGCCACCGACGAACACCGGCGCGAGTTTGGCCACCGGTGTGAGTTTGCCGGTGCGCCCCACTTGCACGTCGATGGCCAGCACGGTGGTGATTTGCTCCTGCGCCGGGTACTTGTGCGCCACGGCCCAACGCGGTTCGCGCGTGACAAAACCCATCTGGCGCTGCAAAGCAATGCGGTTGACTTTGTAGACGACGCCGTCGATGTCAAAGCCCAGACCGTCGCGCAGTTGTCCGATGCGCTCGTGATACGCTACCAATTCTGAAGCGCCCTGCGCAATGTCTACAAGGACTGAAACCGGAAATCCCCATTCTTTCAGGGCATTTAGCAAGTCCAAATGGGTTTGGAAGTCTGGCCCGCCCTGCCCTGCAGGCGTCATGTCGCCCAGGCCGTAGGCGAAGAAGCTCAAGGGCCGTTGCGCAGCGATGCCGGGGTCCAATTGCCGCACGGCCCCGGCAGCGGCATTGCGCGGGTTGACAAAGGTTTTTTCGCCGTTGGCACCCTTGGCGATCTTTTCGCGCTGGCGCTGGTTCAAGGTATCGAAGTCGTCACGGCGCATGTAGACCTCGCCGCGAACCTCCAGCAAGAGCGGCGCTCCTTTTGGCAGGCTCAATGGAATCTGCCCAATGGTGCGGATGTTCTGGGTGACATCTTCGCCAGTTTCGCCGTCACCGCGTGTGGCCGCCTGCACCAGCACGCCGTGTTCGTAGCGCAGGCTCATGGCCAAGCCATCAAACTTGGGTTCGGCCACGTATTCCACCTGCGGATCCGCTTCGGTCAGGTTCAATTCACGGCGCACCCGCGCATCAAAATTTATGGCGCCGCTGGCCTGGGTGTCGGTTTCGGTGCGAATGCTGAGCATGGGCACCGCATGGCGCACGCTGGCAAAGCTATCCAGCGGTTTGCCGCCGACGCGTTGGGTGGGGGAATCGGGCGTGACCAGCTCAGGGTGTGCCGCCTCCAACGCCTGCAGCGCCTGAAACAGGCGATCGTATTCGGCATCTGGAATCTGCGGGTTGTCCAGCACGTAATAGTTGTGGCCATGGAATTGCAGTTGGCTGCGCAATGACTGCGCCTGAGCCGACACATCCGTCGCCAAGGTCATTTGGGCATCACCCGTGACACAGCGCGGCAAGTCCGCTTCAAGAAAACAGCCGACGCGCCAGCGCCGAACCCGCCGACAAGTCGCGGGAATCCAGTGTGTCGTAAAGCGTTTCCAGCTCTGAGCCGATGCGGTCCATGCTGTCGGTCGACAAGGCAGCACCGTTGTCGTCGGTCACCAGGGCTTCCATCGCCAGCGCCAAGGCCGCAGCGGTTTCGCGCATCTGCACAAAGGGTCGTTCGCTGCGGTCGACCTGGGGCACGTCTAGGCTCAGGGTGATCTCGCGGATGGCCGACTGGGCCGGGTCTTCAGCCATGGCCGCCAAGGGTTCAAATCCCAAGACCAGCACCGGGGGCATGCCTGGCATGCTGGACGGCAACACCAGGCGCCCGGCAAACGCGCCTGGCACAAAACCGCAACGCGCGGCGTGTTGCGCCACGTAGCCGGGGCTCCACGCCGAGTGGACGGCGCGCAAGGTGAACCCGAGCTGGGCATCGTGTTCGCCGGCAAAGGCATCAAGCTCACGGGCGCGGGCCACTTCCTCGCGCATTTCCGGAAACTCGGGGTTCGCCCCCAGCGCGTCGGCATAGGCTTGAACCTTGATGACAAACTCGGAAAACTCGATGTCGTTGAGTGCGCCAGACCGGTTCGCCAATTGCATCCCAACCTGCAGCGCGTCATAACGCTGGCCAGGCAGCGGTGCCTCCCACCTTTGGCTGGCCGCGTTCAGGCCTTCAATCGCAAACGGTTTGCTGCCCACCCTGCGCGTCAGCGGCGCGGCCAGCAAGGCGGCATCGCCCGACACCGGCGCATCAAGGTTGAGCGGCGCAATCACATCGATCAAGGCGTCCAGCACCGGCTTTTTTTCCGGTGGGGGGATATGAAACGGGTCAACCGCCAGCGCCGGTTCAATCCGGTCAATTTCATGCGGGGGCGCGCCCGACGCATCAGCCTCGATGCCCACATCGGCGTCGGCCTGGCGCGGCAGGTTTTTGCGCGTCACCCAGGCGCCGTGCGCCACCACGGCCGCCAACACGATGCCGCCGACCACAGCAAGGCCGATTTGCAAATTGCTCATACAAGGCGACTCATAGGAACCTCAGCCACGCCACGTCCATCATGTGGCGTCAACCAGGGACACAGCGGCGTCCATGTCGACCGCCACAATGCGCGACACGCCCTGTTCCTGCATGGTCACGCCAATCAACTGCTCGGCCATTTCCATGGCGATCTTGTTATGGCTGATGAATAAAAACTGGGTCTCTTGGCTCATGCTGGACACCAGTTTCGCATACCGCTCGGTGTTAGCGTCGTCCAGCGGCGCATCGACCTCATCCAGCAGGCAAAACGGTGCCGGGTTCAGCATGAAAATCGCAAACACCAGGGCAATGGCCGTCAGGGCTTTTTCACCGCCCGACAACAGGTGAATGGTCTGGTTCTTTTTGCCCGGTGGCTGGGCGATCACCTGTACGCCCGAGTCCAGAATTTCCTCGCCGGTGATGACCAGGCGCGCATTGCCGCCGCCAAACAATTCGGGGAACATCTTGCCAAAGTGTTCGTTCACGGTGTTGAAGGTGCCCGACAGCAACTCGCGGGTTTCGCCGTCGATCTTTTTGATGGCGTCCTGCAGCGTGGTCATGGCCTCGGTCAGATCGGCGGTTTGTGCGTCCAGAAATTGCTTACGCTCCCGGGCCGTCGCCAACTCATCCAGCGCGGCCAGGTTAACCGCGCCCAAAGCCGCGATCTCGCGGTTCAGTCGGTCGATGTCGTATTGCATGCCGCCCAAACGCACTTTGCCCTGATCGACGGACAGGGCCAATGCTGCCAGATCGGCGTGGGCATCGGCCAGCAACTGGGCGTATTGCTCGGCGCCCAGCCTTGCTGCCTGCTCCTTGAGTTGGAATTCAGTGATGCGCTGGCGCAGCGGATCCAGTTGCCGCTCCAACTGCATGCGGCGCTCGTCGCTGGCACGCAAGCGGGCGGTCAGGTCGTCGTAATCGCTGCGTTTGGCACCCAGCGAGGCCTCGCGCTCCAGCTTCAGCGCCAGGGCGGCTTGCAGGCCCGCCTGGGCAGCGGCGTCGGTCAGGCGGGCCAACTCGTCCTGTGCGCGTTGCGCTTCATCGGCTACCGCATGGGCTTGCTGCGTCGCCGTTTCGATGGTGCGCGACAACTCGGCACTTCGCGCGTCCAGGCTGCGCAGCGAAAAAGCAGCCTCTTGCGCCTGGCGCTCCAGGCTGCGTTGTTGCTCGCGGCAGGCCGACAGGCTGCGTTCGGCACCCCCAACGCGTTCATCCAGTTGCGCATGGCGCTCCTGGGTGTCGGCCAGTTGCATGTCGAGCTCTTCAAACCGGGCCTCAGCCGTCACGCGGCGCTCTTGCAGGTCATCCAGTTGGGCATCAACCTCGGCCAGGTCGCCGCCGATTTGTTCGCTGCGCGCCCGGGCTTGCTCGGCCAATTGCGCCAGGCCCAAAGTCTCTACTTGCAAGGCATGGTGGCGGCTTTGCGCCTCTGAGGCTTCGCGGCGCACGGCGCCCAGGCTCTGGGCTGCCTCGGCATAGTCGGCTTCCGCACGAATGAGGCGGGTACGCGACTCTTCGTGGATCAAGGCCTGGGCGCGGCCTTGTTTTTCCAGGTTTTCAATCTCCTGAGCCCGCGCCAGCAAACCGGCCTGCTCTGAGTCCTGCGCATAAAAACTGACGCTGTGGGCGGTGACCGCATGACCCGTTTTAACCAGTACCGTCTGGCCTGGCAAAAGGGTGTCACGGCCGGCCAAAGCCTCTTCCATGCTGGCGGCCGTCAAGTAGCCTTGCAGCCATTCACCCAATACCGCGCGTTGGCCGCCGTCGTTCAGTCGCAGCCAGTCGGTCAACGGTTTGAAAGTGGGGTGCGAAGGCGCTGCGCCACCTTGAGGCTGGCCCTGCGGCGGGCTGTAAAACGCCAGCTTGGCAGGCGGTGAGTCCAGGCCGCCTGCGCCCAGAAAACCGCGCACCATGTCCAGGCGCGACACCTCAAGAGCACCCAGGCGCTCGCGCAGCGCAGCCTCCAATGCGTTTTCCCATCCCGGCTCAATGTGGATGCGGCTCCACAGGCCGGCCAGGCCGTGCAAGCCGTGTTTGGCCAGCCAGGGCTGCAACTTGCCATCGGTCTTGACGCGCTCCTGCAAGGCCTTGAGCGCCTCCAGGCGGGCCTTGATGTCCGCTTGCCGGGCGGACTCGGTGTTGGCGCTTTGTTGTTGGGCCTGGCGGGTTTCATCCAGCTGGGGCACCCGTTCTTGCAACTGGTGCAGGCGGGCCTCGGCCACCTCGTGTGCGTCTTTGGCCGCTGCCAGCTGGGCTTGCAGGCTGTCCAGTTTGGCGGCGTCGGGCGCAACCAGCGCGTTGCGGTCAACGCCCAATTTTTCGCGCCGCTGCGTCAACTGGCGCGACTGCTCCTCGATGCCGCGCTGCTCGGCCGCCAGCACCTGGATGTGTTGCTGCACCTGGGCCACGCTGGCGCGTTGCGCATTGGCGTCGGCCTGGGCCGCGCGCAAGGCGTCTTCCAGGTCGGGCAAAGCTATGGCCTGCTCCTCAACCTGGGCCGCCAGCAATTCAGATTGCTGCGAGCCCGCCCCGGCCAGCTCGGACAGTCGGTCAATTTCAGCCTGGGCGTCGTCGTGGCGCGTGGTCCATTGCAGGGCTTGCTCTTTGAGGGTGGCCAGGCGTTGCAGCACACGGCTGCGGCCCTCGACCACGAAACGGATTTCAGCCTCCAGCCGGCCGACATCGGTGCTGGCTTCGTACAACAGGCCCTGCACCTGGTTGACGTGGTCGCCGGCCGCGTAATGCGCCTGACGCACTGTCTCCAGGTCTGACTCGATATGACGCAGGTCGGCCACACGGGCCTCCAGCGCATTCACCGCTTCTTGCGACTCTGCCAGCACACGGGCCTGGTCGGCTTTCGCTTCCGCCAGTTTCAAAAACCACTGTTGCTGCTGCTTGAGTGTGACCTCTGATTGCAGGGCATTGAACTTGCGGGCCACTTCCGCCTGGGCTTCGAGCTTGTCCAGATTGGCGTTGAGTTCGCGCAGAATGTCATCGACCCGGGTCAGGTTTTCACGCGTGTCCGAGAGGCGGTTTTCAGTTTCGCGACGCCGCTCTTTGTACTTGGAGACGCCAGCGGCCTCCTCCAAAAACAAACGCAGCTCTTCGGGTTTGCTTTCGATGATGCGCGAGATCGTGCCCTGTCCGATGATGGCGTAAGCGCGCGGCCCAAGGCCGGTGCCCAAAAACACGTCCTGTACGTCGCGGCGGCGCACCGGCTGGTTGTTGATGTAATAACTGCTGGCGCCATCGCGCGTCAGCACCCGTTTGACGGCGATTTCTTCAAACTGGCCCCATTGGCCACCCGCACGGTGGCTGGCGTTGTCAAACACCAGTTCAACACTGGCGCGGCTGGACGGTTTGCGCGTGTTGGTGCCATTGAAGATCACGTCCTGCATCGACTCGCCACGCAACTCGCTGGCCTTGCTCTCGCCCAACACCCAGCGCACGGCGTCCATGATGTTGGATTTGCCGCAGCCGTTGGGCCCGACCACGCCGACCAATTGCCCGGGCAACTGGAAGGTGGTGGGTTCAACGAAGGATTTGAACCCGGATAACTTGATGGAATTGAGACGCACGGCGCTGGAAAATTCTTCGGTAAGCTTTGACCTGAGAGAACCCACTTCCATGCTTTGGAGCGCCGCGCGCCCCAAAAACATAAAAATTAGCCAAGCTGTTGATTTGTATGGAAAACCTGGCTTTTTTCAAGCCTTGAACACAAGGGCAATGATACCTTGTGAGGCACAGCCAGCGAAGGACTTGGCAGCCAGGAGCCGCCTGGCCCAAGGCAAAAACCAGACATTTCAGCGCCACAATCCCAAACCCGCAGGTAAAACCACCGAATGTCCCTGTCAATGCTGAATAGTTAGCTACATAAGTAGTAGCAATCAAAAAATTGAAAGCAAAAGCAAAAACCGGCCTGGTGGGCGCAAAATATTCACCACTGCCCCGGTCAGGCGCGCGGCCGACAGAAGGCGGCATTTGCGTTTGAATTTCAGGTAACACCAGCAAAGGAGCCCGCCATGTCCAGCCTCGTCATCTACGGCAACGAGTTCAACGGCCACGTGCAAAACGGCTTGAATCCAGCCAACTTCAAGTACCGCTTCCTGGCCGAAGGCGACTCGTGGATGGATCGCAGCGCCATGTTTCACACCTCTCTGAGCCAGGCGTTGGCGGCCAACTTTGACGCGCAAGGCGACGACGTGCTGTTCATCATCATCGCCATGTTCGGCGACACCCTGCGCCGCATGGGCGAACAGGCCAGCGGCGACTTTCGGATGTGGCTGCGAACCGACTTCCCCGCCTGGAAGTTCGATGCGATTTTGCTCAGCGCGGGCGGCAACGACTTCATCGATGCGGCGCGCAACCCTGACCCCGGGATGGGGCTGCTCAAAAACATGGCGGCACTGGCGGGCACGGCCCTGGCCCCGGCCACCGGCCACGACTGCGTCAGGGCTGATGCCGTCGCCGCGCTGGTCACCGGGTACCTGGACCCGAACTTCACCGCCCTGTACAACGTGGTGCAAAACAGTCGCCACGCCGACGTGCCGATATTTCTGAACAACTATGACACACCCGTCGCCCGTAACGCCCCGGCCTTCCCTGGCGGGCGGGCCTGGCTGTACGAGGCCTACTGCAAAAACAACATCCCGCCCGCCCTGTGGCCAGATTTGACCGACAGCATTTTCAACGAGGTGCAAACCACCATCGCCGGCTGGGCCATGGGCCACCACAATGTGTTTTCAGTGCCGACCGACGGCACCCTGGTGCCTGCCAAAGCCAGCGACTCTGGCAGCAGCGGCGACTGGCTCAATGAGATCCATCCGAATCGAAGCGGCTGGGCCAAACTCGCCGTCGTCTGGCGCGAAGCGATCCAGAAAGTGCTTTAGACCGGCGGAAATAGCCAGAAACCCGATCACGAGAGACAAAATAGCCATAAAAATCTCTATAAACAGTGAATAGTTAGCTATATTAACAGTAGCATTTGGTTTGCGGTCTGATGGCAAAATTCTGTTCGCGTAAAGTGTCCTGGCAACACATTCCCGCCCGCTTGCGTCTGGCACCATTCAAACTGCAACCCGCATGATTTTCAGGCGCTTCAGAATATTCAGACCACTCAGGCATTCAACCCAAGGCATTTCGCAATGACCAGCACCCCCAAAAACAAGCCAGACACAGCCGCCCCCAAGGGCATGAACAAAGGCCTCACCAGTTATGGCGACGCCGGTTTTTCGCTCTTCCTGCGCAAAGCCTTCATCAAGGGTGCGGGTTACACCGACAAGGCCCTGGACCGCCCCGTCATAGGCATCACCAACACCGGCAGCAGCTACAACCCCTGCCATGGCAACATGCCACAACTCATTGAGGCCGTGAAGCGCGGCATCTTGATGGCGGGCGGCTTGCCCATGGACTTCCCCACCATCAGCATCCACGAAAGTTTTGCCGCACCCACCAGCATGTACCTGCGCAATCTGATGTCCATGGACACCGAGGAAATGCTGTTGGCGCAACCGATGGACGCTGTCGTGCTGATTGGCGGCTGCGACAAGACCGTGCCCGCACAGCTGATGGGGGCGGCGTCGGCCAATTTGCCCGCCATCCAGCTCATCACCGGTTCCATGCTGACGGGCTCCCACCGCAGCGAACGCGTGGGGGCCTGCACCGACTGCCGCCGCTACTGGGCCAAGTTCCGTGCTGGCGAGATTGACGCCGCCCAGAAAGACGAGGTCAACCACCAACTGGTGGCCAGCGTGGGCACCTGCTCGGTGATGGGCACTGCCAGCACCATGGCCTGTATCGCCGAAGCGCTGGGCATGACGGTACCCGGTGGCGCGTCGCCCCCGGCGGTCACGGCAGACCGCATCCGAATCGCCGAAGAAACCGGTGCCCGTGCAGTGCAGATGGCCCTTGACGGCCTCACCATCGACAAAATCCTCACCGCCGATGCCTTTGAAAATGCGCTGCGGGTGTTGCTGGCGATTGGCGGCTCCACCAACGGCATCGTGCACCTGGCCGCCATCGCCGGGCGCGTGGGCCTGGACATCGACCTGCCCGCGCTGGACCGCATGGGCCGCGACACCCCGGTGCTGCTGGACTTGAAGCCGTCGGGCGAGCACTACATGGAGAACTTCCACGACGCGGGCGGCATGGCAACTTTGCTGCGCGAGTTGAAGCCACTCTTGAAGCTCGATGCCATGACGGTCACCGGCCGCACGCTGGGTGAAGAACTTGAAGCCCAGGGCCCCGGTTTCAAACAGGACGTGGTGCGCCCCTTCAACCAGCCCATCTATCCGCAAGGTGCCATCGCCGTGTTGTATGGCAACCTGGCGCCCGGCGGCGCCATCATCAAACAATCGGCCGCCGACGCCAAACTGATGGAGCACGAAGGCCGGGCCGTGGTGTTCGAAAACGCCGCAGACCTGGCGGCCCGCGTGGACCTCGCCGACCTGGACGTGAAAGCCGATGACATCCTGGTGCTGAAAAACATCGGCCCCAAAGGCGCTCCCGGCATGCCCGAAGCGGGTTACCTGCCCATCCCCATGAAGCTGGCGCGTGCCGGCGTGAAAGACATGGTACGCATATCCGATGGGCGCATGAGCGGCACCGGTTACGGCACCATCGTGCTCCACGTCACACCTGAATCAGCGATGGGCGGGCCGCTGGCGCATGTGAAGAATGGCGACCGGATTCGCCTGTCGGTTTCGAAGCGGGAGATCAGTTTGCTGGTGTCCGCCGAAGAACTGGCGCAGCGCTCAAAGGACAACCCGATCCCGGAGCCATCCGCCACGCGCGGCTACCGCAAGCTGTTTTTGCAGACGGTGACGCAGGCGGACAAAGGCGTTGATTTTGATTTTCTGCGTTCGGCACAGACCAAGGGCAAGACGCCAGCACTCTGAGTTGAGTCCGCGAGTCAACTCAGATTGAGGTTGGCGCTCTTCACAGCGCTGCCCATCCAGTCCAGGTCATAGGCGATTTTTTTGCTGAAGTCAGCCGAGGACGCGCTGAAAGACGCCATGCTGCCGCCGGCTTCAGTGCGCTCACGCACGGCCGGGAACACCACCGCCGCGGCAATTTCTCGCCTCAGGGTCTCGATGACGGGCGCTGGCACACCAGCCAAAGCTGCAAAACCGCCCCAGTAACTCATGTTGGGCGCGTTCAGGCCCAATTGTTGAACGGTTGGCACATCGGGCAGGGCGGCCAGGCGCTGCTCGGCAAATACGCCCAGAATGCGCATCTGCCCTTTGTCGACAAACTGCTTGCCCAATTGGTAAATGGATGGCAGCAGGTGGGTGTCGCCCTGCATCAGCGAAATCACAGCGTCCGGTCCACCCTTGAAAGGCACATTGGTGGCCTCGAACCCGCCCGCCTTTGACAGCGAATGGCCCAGCAGGTGCTCCAGTGAGCCAGCGCCGGTGGAACCATAGTTGATCTTGCCGGGGTTGGCGCGCCCGTAGGCAAGCATTTCCGCCACGGTCGTGAACGGTGCCTTCATGCTGGCGAACAGTACCGTGGGCCCATAGTTGGCCTCGGAGATTGGCGCGAACTGCTTGAGCAGGTCGTAGCGTTTCAGCGATGCCTGCACGGCCAGCATGCCCACGTTGACGTGCAGCAGTGTGTAGCCATCGGCAGGCGCGGACGTCACCGCCTGCATCGCGATGGCGAACAACCCGCCTGGCTTGTTCTCCACCACGACGGGCTGTTTCAGCGCGATCTGCATGCGCTCGGCAATTGAGCGCACGCTAATGTCGGCCACGCCGCCCGCAGGCAAGGGCACGATGATCTTGATGGGGCGGGACGGGTAATCAGATTGGCCAAAGGCCGGCAGGGCCAGCGTGGATGCGCCAGCAATGCCGATTTTGAATGCGTCACGACGCGAGGGAATGAGAAAGTTTTTCATGGTGGTATCTCCTGTCATTTTTTCAAAAATTATTTAAAAGCATGGGCACGTTAATCCAAGTGAATTAATCAGCTTGTCACACCGGTGACATGATGCTGATGCTTCCTAATTTAATCTGTATGAATTAATCAAGTTACCCAGAAAAAGAGGATAGGCAGATGAAAAGTTTCGATGTTGTCGAATGGGGCAAGCCCCTGCAGCAGGCAGTGCGCGAGACCCCTGAGCCTGGCCCCCATGAAGTCCTGATGCGCCTGACCTACTGCGGCGTCTGTCACTCAGACGTGCATATCCGCGAGGGGTTTTTTGACATGGGGGGCGGCGTCAAGAACGTGCTGGCAGACCGTGGCATGAAGCTGCCCTTGATCCTGGGACACGAGCCCATTGGTGTGGTGGCGGCAGTCGGCTCTGCCGTGGCTGGCGTGCGTGTGGGCGAAACCTATCTGGTCAACCCCTGGATAGGCTGTGGCAAATGTGCCGCCTGCTTGAAGGGCCAGGACAACCTGTGCAACTTGATGGCGGCGATGGGCATGGTGCGCCCCGGCGGCTTCGCGACCCACATGATGGTTCCGCACGCGCGTTACCTGGTGGACGTTCAAGGCCTTGAACCGGCGCAGGCGGCCGTGCTGGCCTGCTCCGGTGTCACCGCCTATTCAGCCGCCGCAAAGCTGGGCCTGCCCGAGACTGGCCAATGGGTGGCCGTTTTGGGCTGCGGGGGGCTGGGTCTGATTGGTGTTGCCATCCTGAAGGCGCTGGGCCATCGCAACATCATCGCCTGCGACATTGACGATGCCAAACTCGATGCTGCCAAAGCGGCGGGCGTCGAGCATGTGCTCAATCTCAAGACCGGCGGCGCTGCACAACTGCTGGCGTTGTCGGGCGGCGGCCTGTCCGGCATGATCGACTTTGTCGGCGCTCCAGCCACAGCGGCATTGGCGCTTCCCTCGCTTCAGAAGGGCGGACGGTTTGTTTCGGTCGGCCTGTTCGGCGGCGCAACCACGATTCCCCTGGTGGCCCTGGCCATGCGCGAGATTTCGCTGATGGGCTCGGCGGTCGGCAGCACAGCGCAGATGCGTGAGCTGGTCGCGCTGGTGCAAAGCGGCCAATTGACTTTGCCAGCGGTGCAGGTGCGCCCTCTGGCACAGGCCGAACAAAGCCTTCAAGACCTCCAGGCGGGACGCATCACCGGCCGGGTGGTGCTGGACGCCATGTCCGAAGCCGCATAAGCCAGCCATTCCTTTGGCACTGACCCACAGAGTACCCACACCATGCCCGAAGGGCAACACTGAACTTTGAACCCTCCAACGGATTGAGACGAAGAATCATGCACACAACTGCCACTGCAGCCGCCCGCACAACTGCATTCGCCATGCCGCTGGACCAGATCGATGTCAGCGATCCAGGCCTGTTTGAAACCGACACCGTCGGCCACTACTTTGAGCGCCTGCGCCGGGACGACCCGGTGCACCAGTCGACCAGCCCCCTGTTCGGAAAATACTGGTCGGTGACGAAGTACAAAGACATCATGCAGGTGGATACCAGCCACGGCATTTTCTCGTCCGATGTTGCGCATGGTGGCATCGCCATCATGGAAGCGCCCCCCCAGCTTCGCGCGCCGAGCTTCATCGCGATGGACCAGCCCAAACACGATGAACAGCGCAAAACGGTCAGCCCCATCGTGGCGCCGGGCAATCTGGCCGTGATGGAAAGCACGATCCGCCAACGCACCTGCCAGGTGCTGGACAGTCTGCCACGCAACGAAACTTTTAATTGGGTCGATCTGGTCTCGATCGAATTGACAACCCAGATGCTGGCAACCCTGTTTGACTTTCCATTTGAAGATCGCAGCTTATTGACCTGGTGGTCTGACGTCGCCACCGCCATACCTGGTTCTGGTGCTATCGCATCGATATCAACCTGGGAGGACCGGCAGGCCGAGCTTGGTAAATGCCTGACCTATTTCACCCGGCTGTGGAATGAACGCGTCAATGCCCCACCTGGTCATGACCTGATTTCGATGCTGGCCCATTCACCCGCGACTCGCAACATGGCGCCCAAGGAGTTTCTGGGCAACCTTATTTTGCTGATCGTGGGCGGCAATGACACCACCCGCAACTCCATGAGCGGCGGGCTGCTTGCGCTGCACCAGAACCCGGCGCAATTTGCCAAACTGCGTGCCAACCCAGGCTTGACCGAAAGCCTGGTGCCGGAGATCATCCGCTGGCAGACGCCCCTGGCCCACATGCGCCGCACCGCACTTGTCGACACCGAACTGGGTGGCAAGCAGATCAAACAGGGTGACAAGGTCGTCATGTGGTACCTGTCCGGCAACCGCGACGAGGAAGCGATTGACAACCCCAACCAGTTTATCATCGACCGTGCCCGCCCGCGGCAGCACATGGCTTTTGGTTTTGGCATCCACCGCTGCGTGGGCAACCGCCTGGCCGAATTGCAGCTGAAGATTTTGTGGGAAGAGATTCTCAAACGCTTCCCCGTGATTGAAGTGGTGGGCGAGCCGACGCGTGTTCGGTCGCCATTTGTGCGCGGTTTTACGCACCTGCCTGTGAGAATTCCGGGCTAGACGCTGTTAGGCTCGTGGTTGCGCAACAAAGGAACAGCCCCAATGAGTGACTCTGCAGACTACAAACCACCCACAGTCTGGACCTGGGACAAAGCCAACGGCGGTCGCTTTGCCAACATCAACCGCCCCATCGCCGGATCCACCCACGACAAAGACCTGCCGGTGGGCAATCACCCGTTTCAGCTGTACTCGCTGGCCACGCCCAATGGCGTGAAAGTCACCGTGATGCTGGAAGAGTTGCTGGCCCTGGGCCATAGCGGTGCTGAATACGATGCCTGGCTGATCCGCATCAGCGAGGGTGAGCAGTTCGGCAGCGGCTTTGTGGCGGTCAACCCCAATTCCAAAATACCTGCGCTCCTGGACCGCCGCGGGCCCACGCCGATACGCGTGTTTGAATCCGGCGCCATCCTGCTGCACCTGGCCCAAAAGTTCGACGCCTTTTTGCCAACGGATGGCGCAGCGCGCGCCGAATGCCTGTCGTGGCTGTTCTGGCAGATGGGCAGTGCGCCCTACCTGGGTGGCGGCTTCGGCCACTTCTATGCCTATGCCCCGACCAAGATGCAGTACCCGATTGACCGCTTTGCCATGGAAGTGAAGCGCCAGATGGATGTGCTCGACCGGCGGTTGGCAGAAAGCCCCTATTTGGCGGGTGACGACTACACCATTGCCGACATGGCCGTCTGGGCCTGGTACGGCACGCTGGCCAAGGGCCTGCTGTATGAAGCGGGTGAGTTCCTGCAGGTGCAGAGCTACGCCCATGTGATGCGGTGGACCGATGAGATAGCCGGGCGCCCCGCAGTGCAGCGCGGCCGCATGGTCAACCGCACTTGGGGCAAGCCTGAAAGCCAGTTGCCCGAGCGCCATGCTGCAAGCGACTTTGACACACCGGAAAAATCATGATCACCCTGTACGACTGCACCACCGCGCCTAGCCCGCGCCGTGCCCGTATCTTTCTTGCTGAAAAGGGTGTACCGCATGAGACGGTGCAGGTCGACCTGCGCGCAGGCCAGCAGTTCGGCGACGCCTACCGGGCCATCAACCCGCAGTGCACCGTGCCGGCTTTGCGTACCGAAGAAGGGCAGGTGTTGACCGACAACGCGGCAATCGCTGCTTACGTGGAGGCCCGTTTTCCCCAAACGCCCTTGCTGGGTACGACGGCGCTGGACAAGGCCGAGATTGCCAGTTGGAACTGGCGGGCAGAATTTGAAGGGCTGATGGCAATTGCCGAAGCGCTACGCAACAGTGCGCCAACCATGGCCAATCGAGCCCTGCCCGGTCCGGTGGACTATCCGCAAATTCCCGAGTTGGGCCAACGCGGGCTGGCTCGCGTTCAGCAGTTCATGACGACGCTGAACGAACAACTGGAAGGGCGCGAGTTCATCGCCGCTGGCCAGTTCAGCGTTGCCGATATCACCGCTGTGGTGGCGGTGGATTTTGCGCGCGTGGTACGTGTGAAGCCGGGTGAGCAGCACGCCAACGTGAAGCGTTGGCGTGAGGCGATGGCATTGCGGCCTGCGTTCAGTCTCTAACTATTGATGGGACCATCGCCCATGTGCAACGCAAACAAGCCGGTTTTTTTCAAGCGGCGCCAGTTGCTGGCAGCAGGCGCTGGTGCGATGGTCAGCCCCTGGGGCTGGGCGCAAGGTGCCGACTGGCCAAGCAAGCCCGTGCGCCTCGTGGTGCCGTCGGGCGCCGGTGGGCCCACGGACACCTTTGCGCGGCTGTTTGCCGACGCCATGGCCAAGACCTTCAAGCAGCCCTTCGTCATTGACAACAAACCCGGGGCCAACGGCATCATTGGCAACGACGCAGTCGCCAAAGCGCCGGCTGATGGGCACACCTTGTTGTTCACCTACGCTGCAGCGGTGGCGGTCAACCATGCGCTGGTGCCCAAACTTCCCTACGACGCGCTGAAAGACCTGCAACCCATTGCGCAAATCGGCGCTGGCGGCAATCTGCTGGTGGTCACCAGCGACTTTCCTGCAAAATCCCTGCGGGAATTTGTGGACCTGGTCAAAGCCAATCCCAACAAATACAACTATGGTTCCTGGGGTGTGGGTTCAGGTGGCCACCTGGCCATGGAAGCGCTGAAGATGCAGGCCGGGCTCAAGATGAACCACGTCCCCTACAAGACAGTGCCATTGATCCTGAATGACCTTGTGGGTGGGCAAATCAACATCGGCTTTGTGGACTCAACGACCTCACTGGTGCACATCCGCTCCGGAAAGCTTCGGCCACTGGTGGGCAGTGGCACGCGGCGTGGGCCTGCGCTGCCGGATCTGCCTACCCTGACCGAGGCCGGGTACAAGTTCGACGTGGATGCCTGGTATGCCATGTTCGCCCCCGCAGGCACTCCCATGTCGATCGTGCGCCGCCTCAACGAAGAGGTCAATCGAATCCTCACACTGCCTGACATGCGGGCCCGCTTTACCGGGCTCAACATGCCTGAACCCCCGATTAAAACGGTGGATCAATTTGCCCAGACGGTGCGTGAAGACATCGTCGCCTGGGGGGCCGTGATCAAGGCGGCAGACATCAAACCAGAATGAAGGACACACCATGAAAGAACCCCGTTTCGGCGGCCAGATCGGTCGCACCATTGCCGAGTCCACTGCCTGGTGGCCTCCTGTGCCAAGCCCGGCATCCGGCACGCCCAATGTCGTTGTCGTCGTGTTTGACGATGTCGGCTTTGCCCATTTCAACAGTTATGGCTCAACCATTGCCACCCCCAACCTGAACCGCCTGGCCGATGGGGGCTTGCGTTTTGTGAACTTCCACACCACGGCGCTGTGCTCTCCCACGCGGGCCTGCATGCTGACTGGCCGCAACCACCATGCCGTCGGCATGCGCGCCATTTCCAACTTTGACACCGGATTCCCCAACATGCGCGGTGCCATTCCCCGCTCTGCCGCCACGCTGGCCGAGATTCTGCGTGAGCAGGGTTTTGGCACCTACATGGTGGGCAAGTGGCACCTTGCCCCTATGCATGAAACCGGCCCTGCCGGGCCTTTCCACAATTGGCCGCTGGCCAAGGGGTTTGAACACTTCTACGGCTTCCTGCAGGGCGAGACTGACCAGTACCGGCCCGAGCTGGTGCACGACCAGCATTACATCGACCCACCCGCTACACCTGAACAGGGTTACCACCTCTCCGAAGACCTGGTCGACCACGCCATCCGCTACGCACGCGATCACGTGTCGGCCGCGCCAGACCGTCCATTCTTCACCTACCTGGCCTTCGGCGCTTGTCATGCACCTCACCAGGCGCCAGAAGACTACATGGCCAAATACCGTGGCAAGTTCGACGAGGGCTGGGACGTGATGCGGGCCCGATGGTTTGAGCGTCAGAAGGAGTTGGGTGTTGTTCCGCCAGACACAGAACTGCCAGAGCGAAATCCTGGCGTCAAAGCATGGGACGCCCTGACCGACAACGAGCGTCTTTTTGCTGCACGCCTCCAGGAGGCTTTTGCGGCTTTTCTGGAGCACACCGACGCCCACCTTGGCCGCTACATCGACGCTCTGGCCGAGCTGGGGCAACTGGACAACACTATTTTCATCGCGATGTCAGATAACGGTGCCAGCCAGGAAGGTGGCCCGACCGGCGTTCTGGATGAGATGCGCTACTACAACGGCCTGCGCGAAAACGTCGATGCTGCCGTTGCCCGGCTGGACACCATTGGCGGCCCCGACAGCCACACCAACTACCCCTGGGGCTGGGCCATGGTGGGCAACACGCCGCTCAAGCGCTACAAGCAGAATACGCATGCCGGTGGCGTGCGGGACCCGTTCATCATCCACTGGC
Source organism: Betaproteobacteria bacterium (assembly GCA_025354965.1). Classification (GTDB taxonomy): domain Bacteria; phylum Pseudomonadota; class Gammaproteobacteria; order Burkholderiales; family Burkholderiaceae_C; genus Rhodoferax. Next base: position 2,359 of record JANXLW010000281.1, on the reverse strand, counting down.
CCGGTCGAATCAAGGATGCAGGTGCTATTCGGCGTCAGTTCCACCATGTCACTGATATTGCGCCGACGCTTCTCGATTTGCTGGGCATTCAGTCGCCGTCTACCGTAAATGGAGTGGAGCAGATGGCGGTACATGGCATCTCAATGGCCTATGCCTTTCAGGCGGGCGCGGGTAACGAGCCCACACGCAAGCGCAGCCAGTACTTTGAGATGTTCGGCCATCGCGCCATGTGGCATGAAGGCTGGAAGGCCGTCTGCTACCACGAGCCCGGTGCCAGCTATGACACCGAAGCCTGGGAGCTTTACCATTCTGATGTGGATGCCTCAGAGTCTCACGACCTGGCCGCCCAGCACCCCGATAAGGTGCGCGCATTGATTGAACTGTGGTGGGCCGAGGCAGGCTCCAACGGCGTTTTGCCGCTGGATGACCGCAAAGGCGGCGAGTTGTTCAAGACAGCGCAATTTCGTGGCAACACGGCGCGCCGCACCCGCTTTGTCTACTACCCGCCGGTCTCGCGCCATTCGGCAGACGTGGCGCCGCCCACGGGTAACCGTTCATTTTCCGTCATGGCCGATTGCACGCTCACAGGACAAAACGGAGTCATCCTTGCGCGCGGTAGTGCCAACGGGGGCTATGTGCTGTTCATCAAAGACGGGCACCTGGTGTTTGACTACAACTTCTTTCACACTCATTCCCGGGTGCGTTCATCCCGAATGATGCCGACGGGTCCCTGTATCGCCGGCGTGCGGGTGGACCGGGCCGGCAAGACTGGCATGGCCACGCTGGTGGTCGAAGGTGTTGATTGCGGCTCCGTAGAGATCCCCGAAATGGCCGTCATGGTTTCGTCCACTGGCATGGACGTGGGGCGTTCTGTAGCGCCGGTCTGCCACGACTACGAACCACCCGGTGTGTTTGAGGGTGTGCTGCGATCCGTTACCGTGGAAGTCGCGGCCTCGCGTCCACCCGAGGTCAGGCGCGAGGCACTGGTAGCAGAACGCGTCACCCAGGGGCTGCAATGAGTAAGTGATCTCAGTCGGCTCACGATGTCTTGAATTCGTTGGTTTTTGACCGATCGTGACGCCTCAATGAACGCCTGCCCGTTACAGCGACGGACCCCGGTCAGCCTATTCCCCGCCCATGGGCGCGGCCATGCCACCCGCAAGGAAATCCACGGTATTGCGAAGCGTCATGTTGTAACTCCGCGTTTTGGTTGTTGTTACGGGTCCATTGGCGTAAATCCAGCGCGCAATGCTGTAAGCCGTCTCGCTTTCAAGAATTGCGAAGCGATCGTTGAACACGCGCGTTGGCAAGTCAGGCAGCAGGCGACGCAGCATGCGGGTAAAGCGGGCATGGCTGCTCATGTTTTGCGGGTCAATCATTTCCCGAATGTGAAGTTGCGGACTGAACAGTGCCTGCGCAAGCAAGCGCACATAGTCCGGCCCCCAGGGGGTGGTTTTAACGACTTCACCCAGTACGCCCACCGTGGTCATGACAAGCGCGTAAATGCTGCCGTCGCTGCCCGTCGCTTCCAGCTGATCAAGGTGTTTGTCCCTGAGAATGTTGATGGCACGCAGCCGCCGGTCGATTACCGCCGCGACGAGGGCCTCGCGGGACCCAAAATGGTAGTGCGCGGCTGACAGGTTGCTCTGGCCACTGGCCCGCACGATCTCGCGGATCGACACCTTGTCGATGCCATTTTCGGCAAACAAGCGCTCCGCCACATCAAGCAGCAGCGTAGGCGTTGCCGCCAGAGTTTGATCATCCATGATGCATGGCCCTGTAGCGGCAGGATCTCAGGTTTTGCGTCTGGCGCGCGGGCGGCTGACAATTAAACATGCCTGCATTGTAATTCGTGCGAATTAACAAGGCAGTTATCTTTCATTTACATCTTTACGTCTGAACAATATTGAGGCAACACAAATGAACCCAAAGCTGGACCCTGATGCACGCAGGCGGATCGACACGCTGTCGTCTATTTTTTCGCCACGCTCCAACGCCATTGTTGGCGCGTCGGATACCGTTTCAAAAATAGTTGGAATTCCGGTCGATTTTAGACGGCGCGCGTCTGCACGGCAGCCACCGCTATACCATGCGTTTCGCGCCGGGCCAACTGCCGCCAGTCAACGCCTTCTGGCCCATCACGATGTACCGCGCGAGTGACTATTTTCTGGTTGCCAACCCGATTGAGCGTTACGCTTTTGGCGACCGCACCTCTGGCTTAGTCAAAGACGCTGACGGCAGGCTCACGCTGACGATGCAGAACGTCCCGCCGCTGGATTCCACAGCCCGGGCCAACTGGCTGCCAGCGCCTGAAGACGAGTTCTTCCTGTGCCTGCGCGCCTACTTGCCCAACGCAGAA
>JANXLW010000271.1 GCA_025354965.1 Betaproteobacteria bacterium | reverse complement strand
CCGCGACCCGATGTGCAGTTGGTGCTGGGCATTTCGGCCGGTGTGGACCGACTTGTGCGACCAGTTGCCAAGGGATTTGAATGTGCCACGGGTGGTGGGCGGCTTGGCACCAGACTGTAATGAACCCATGTCACCTGACATGCGCCTCAAGCTCAAAGGCATCTGGCAAACGATTCAAGAGCGCGTATCCGGCACCCAATTTAACTTTGCGTTTTGGGAAAAATGCACTCCCAGGCGTTCAACCTCCAACGCTTGTCGCGCAGCACTGGCTGAGGTGCGGCTCTCGCCCGCGCACGAGGAGCAGATGATTCACTCGATCCAGCACGCCTACCACCTGGATGCTCGCAATCCGTCAGACATCAGTACCCTGGTTGACCTGGCGGAGGCAAGCGGGCTTGACCGCGCGCTTTTTCTGCTGAAATTCAAGGCACAGCCGCGCAGGCGGTGCTGCATGAAGAGGTCAACTTTGCACGCAGTGCACCTATCAGCAGTTTTCCGAATCTGGTGGTACGTAACCCCTTGGGGCTACATCCGGTTAGCCTTGGCAATCGCGATGCCGCGCCTATGCTCCAGGAGGTGAACATGACTTTAATGATCACTTTCACAGGTTCAGCCTCGTTCGCCATTCACCAACGGTAATGTGGCGATTCTCAGTACCAATGGCTAAGTCTGGGGCGACGCCGTCTGCCCAAGCTCGGTAAACCGCCGCTCACCCACCGACTGCATCTTGCACGATGCGAGAGAAGATCGGGTCAAGTTCCGCCGCCATCTCATTGAGCTTTTCAGACTTGTAGGGTGCAAAGACAGAGCTGGGTGTGCGGTAGGTGAGGCTGGACGTTCCGTCAGTGCTTTCGGTTATATATAGCCGGATCGGAGCCTCAATACCTGCAGGTACACTGGCCTGCAACATGCGCACGGCGTAGTCGTTGCGAAACACCATCAGCACGATATTTCCAGCGATTTTGATACCGCGCCCGGCCGCCCCTGCGCTGGCGCTGGCCTTGGCGACCACACCCATTTTTTCCTTTGTGACAGCTGCTTCAACGCGTGAAACCAAAGTCCCGAAGTCATATTTGCTGGAATAAGTGAGTGTCTCTGGTAGTAAGGCCGAATCGGCAATGGCAATTTGGGTGGTTGCCAAGAGTGCTGTCAAGGCCAATGCCGATGTGAAATAGCGCTTGTTCATAGTGAAGTTCTTGCGTGATTTGTATGGCAACAACAGTTTTAGGGTCGCTCAATGTGGCACATAGCTGGTGATGTCCAGTGCAAGGTCTTTAAGCACGTCAAAACAAAGATATCGCGCAGATTAATTGCTCACAGTGGGCGTGGGACAAAAAGTGACTCTGCTACTTAGACGTAGCCAGACCCCTATTTCTTACACATCAACTCAAGCTTGCAGCAGCGCGTCCAGTCGCCCGGCATTTTCCAGCGCGTTCAAATCATCAAAACCACCCACATGTAATTCCCCAATATAGATTTGCGGTACGGTGCGCCTACCAGTTTTGGCTGACATGGCTTCCCATTGACCGGGCTCGGTGTCGACACGAATTTTGTTGATATGCGCCACCCCTTTGCGGGTCAGCAAACGCTCAGCGCTTTGGCAATAGCCGCAACCCTGTGCGCTATACATTGTGATGTCTGCCATGGTGTTCTTTCAAATTTGGAAACACAACTTTACTGGGTAAATCGATACGAAAGGTGTTTCAAAGTATCATCAAGATAACCATTCGTATCAAAAAAGCCATGGACGGACTCACCACACTGCTTTCACATTTTTCCGTGCACGCTGGTGTGTTCTATACCGGCAACATCTGCGGCATTCATGACTTTGCACAGGACAGTTTGCGCGGACACATCCACTTGATTCGGCACGGACAGGTTCAAGTCATTGGTGTGAAGCAGGAGGTTTTTGACATCACCGAGCCCACTTTACTGTTTTTACCCCGCCCAGATACGCACT
>JANXLW010000263.1 GCA_025354965.1 Betaproteobacteria bacterium | reverse complement strand
AAGGACAAGATGGCCAAAATGGACAAAGACCCGATGGCCAAGGACGGCATGAAAAAAGATGCCATGGGGAAAGATGCCATGGCCAAGGACGAGATGAAAAAATAGCCTGGCATCAGGCCGCTGGCCAAAATTTTAAGTCGCGGCGGCCTTGCGCCGTGCCTTCAAAGCACCCAGCAACACCAACAAACCTGGAACAAAAATCATCGCCCAGATGATTTTGTCCAGGTGGGCTTTGACAAACGGGATGTTGCCAAAAAAGTAGCCAATGGTGACGATGCCGCCCACCCACAAGGCACCACCCGTCACGTCATACAGCGTGAACTTGGCGCGGGTCATTTTTGCCACACCAGCGACGAAGGGCGCAAAGGTGCGCATAAACGGCATGAAACGTGCCGCAACAATCGTTATGCCGCCGTATTTTTCGTAAAAACTGTGCGCCTGGTTGAAAGCGTTCTTGTTGAAAAATTTTGAGTTCTCCCACTGGAAAACGCGCGGTCCGAAGTAGTGGCCAATGGCGTAGTTGGACTGGTTGCCCAAGGTGGCGGCGGCGAACAAAAGGCCCACCGACAGCGGGTAACTCATCAGCCCCACGCCGCACATGGCACCCACCACAAACAGCAGCGAATCCCCCGGCAAAAACGGCATGACCACCACGCCGGTCTCGACAAAAATGACCAGAAACAGCAGCGCATAAACCCACAGGCCGTAACTCGTGACAAAACTCTCCAGGTGTTTGTCAACGTGCAGGATGAAGTCGAGGGCGAAGGCGAGAAGTTCCATGCAATGGATTATCCCCGAGCACCTTGCCGCCGCCCGGAACGGTGCCCGCATAACGCCCGCGCAGCGCTTCGCCAGCCGCCTAAAATGAGCCAGTGAATGCCCTGCTCTCCCCCCAAACCGCCACTGCCACGCACCGCCCGCGTCGCCCGATCCGCGAACTGCCCGACGAGCTGATCAGCCAGATTGCCGCCGGTGAAGTGGTGGAGCGCCCGGCGTCCGTCGTGCGCGAGCTGGTGGACAACGCGCTTGACGCGGGTGCCACTCAGATCACGGTGCGGCTGCTGGCAGGCGGCGTGCGCCTGATTTCGGTGGAAGACAACGGCATCGGCATCTTGCGTGAAGAGCTGCCGCTGGCCTTCCGGCGCCACGCCACCAACAAGATCGAAAGCCTGGCTGACCTGGAGTCGGTAGGCACCATGGGGTTTCGCGGCGAGGCACTGGCTGCTATTAATTCTATTGCTGACTGTTCAATATCCACAAGGACATCCAGTGAAACCAGCGCCTACTGCCTAAACGGGCAGACGGGCGAGCTGTCGCCCACCGCGCGCTCGCAGGGCACCACCGTGGACGTGAAGGAACTGTTTTTCAGCACCCCGGCACGGCGCAAGTTTTTGAAGACCGACGCGACCGAGCTGTCGCATTGCATTGAAGCCGTGCGCCGCCATGCGCTGGCCCGCCCTGACGTGGGTTTTGCGATCTGGCACGAGGGCAAATTGGCGGAGCAATGGCGCGCGTGCAGCGGCACGCCACAGGCGGCTTTGGACCAGCGTTTGAGCGATGTGCTGGGCACGGAGTTTGTGGCCCGTTCGGTGCGGGTGGATTACCGAAGCGCCGCGGCCAATGGCCAAGCCCATGATCGGCAGGCTGACGCGCGAAGCGTGCGCGTCTGGGGCCGGGCCGGCATTCCCGACGCTGCCCGTGCCCGCGCCGACCAGCAGTTTGCCTATGTGAACGGCCGTTTTGTGCGCGACAAGGTGCTGACCCACGGCGCACGCAGCG
>JANXLW010000228.1 GCA_025354965.1 Betaproteobacteria bacterium | reverse complement strand
TTGGGCACCGGTTCGATGCTGTCGAAGGGGAACTTGGCGCGCAGCAGGTTTTCCAGTTCCAGTTCCTGAACTTCGCCCTGCAATTGCTGCGAGCCCTGTTCGGCTCTGCGCTTGAGGTCTTCAATCTGTTTCTGCATCGCGGCAATGGTTTGTTCCTTCTCCATTAGCTTGAGCTTCTGTTCGTCCTCGGCTTCTTTCCTTGCCTGGGTACGGATTTCGGTCAGGCCGTCCTGCACGCGCTTTTCAACTGTCAGTTCGAGTTCGCGTTTGGCGTCGTCGAGCTCGCGCTGCTTCTTGATGAGTTCGGCCTGCGCCTTCTGGGCCTCGGCCAGCTTTTCGTCACGGGACTTGAGCACTTCCTGAAGCTCGGCGAGTTCGCGTGCCTTGCCTTCGAGTTCCGTAGCGGCGGCCTGCTTGGCTTTCTTCGATTCTTCGGCGACGACGCGGGCGCGCTCGGCCTTCAGTTGCGCGGCGACCTGATCGGCGACCTGTTCGTCCAGCGTGCGCTTGGCCTCGGCGATCTGTTTTTCCTTGTCGCGGATGCCTTGCTCGCGCTTGGCGATGTCCTCGTCTTTCTGTGCAAGTTGCCGCTCGAACTGCTGGCGCGTCGCCGCGATCAGCGGCGCGGCGAGGGATTCGGTCAGCCGGATTTCGGTCTTGCAGTTCGGGCAGGTGATGGTCGGTTCGGTCATTTCGCTATCCCATCTTGCGTGCCGGTACCATTCGACAGGCTACTGTTTTCCTCTCCTGTTGGTGGAGTGATATTTTCAAATGGCATGGCAAGTTTAACCGCAGCAAGGCTCACCAGACGAGCCATTCGGTCGTACCCCAAAAAGTCGGCGCTGGCGATACGGCGCAGCGCGCGGCAGCAGTTGCCGTTCCCCCGATTCGGGCGCGGGCGCCATCATCAACAAAGCGCCCAGCGCAGCATGAACAAGGGCTGCATGCTTGTGGTCTGGTTCAGCTTGCCTTCGATGACCGCAATCAATTCCTCGCGCTGCTTGTCCACCTGATCCTGCGCATCGAACAGGGAACGTCGCTTCTGGTTGCGCTGGGTTTCCAGGGCCTTGATCTGCTTTTGCCCGGCGAGCTTTTCCTCCAGCGTCAGGGCGGTTGTCGCGGCGCGGCGGGCCTCCTTGATCTGGCGGTCGATTTCCTTGATTTCGCGTTCCAGCCCCATTTTGAGGTCGTCGGCCCAACCGTCGAGCTTGTCGGCCTCCGCCTCGAAAAAGCGCGCGTTGCGCTCGGAAATGCTGCGCTGGATCGTGGCCTGCCGCGTCTGGGTGAGGGTTTCAAGTTGGTGACTGACCCCACCCTCATCCCAGCCCTCTCCCTGAGGGAGAGGGAGTGGAGGCGAAGCCGCCGGCAGCGTCAGCAGGCGCTGCGCGACTTCTTCATCCAGTGTTTGGCCATTGTCGGTGACGGCCGAGAAGATCAGATGATCTTCCGCCTGGTCGAGCGCTTCCACGCTGAAAAATGACAGGGCCAGCCAGCCGGCCTTGCCGATCAAGGGCTCAAGGGTCGTGACCTTGCCGTCATGCTGGCCGTAGTCGAAATGAATCTCCGCAGCCGGCAAGTCGCGGCTCCTGGCGTCTGCAATCAGCGCTTCGGCCAGCGGATGGTTGAGGCGGTAAAGGTGGGCTTCGCCGGAACGGCGCGGCAGTTCGTACAGGCCCAGCGGGATGGCGGCGCCGTGCTGCGGGAAAGGATTTTCCGCCAAGCGAAATGACGCATCCCCGAGAAATTCGGCCTGACCCTCCAGTTCATGCCGCGTGAGCTGCATGAGCAGGCGCTCGTAGCGGTTGAGGTATGCCCGAGAGGCTTCATCGCGTACCTTGAGTTTTTCGCGCACTTCGTCGTCAAAGTTTTCCAGCAGTTGCTGACGCGTGCGCGTCATGGATTCGTTGATCTCCAGGTTCAGTTCGAGCTGGAGCTGGTTGAATGCGGTGGCGATCTCCTCAGGCTTGCGGCAGTTCTGATAGATGGCAGCGATGCGCTTTTCGAAATCCACGCCGGATTCGATGGCGCCCAGCACTTCGTCGCTGGCACCGAAGACGCCTTCGAAGAGCTGGAATTTTTCCGACAGCAACTCGAAGACGCGCTGATCGGCGGCATTCTTCCGATTGAGGAAATTCACCACCACCACGTCGTGCTTCTGGCCGTAGCGATGGCAGCGGCCGATGCGCTGCGGGTTCCAGGGCAGGTCGTAATTCACCACCAGCGAGCAGAACTGGAGGTTGATGCCTTCGGCACCCGCCTCGGTGGCGATCATGATGCGGCCCTGCTCACGGAAGTAATCCACCAGCGCCGAGCGCATGTCGGCGGAGCGCGAGCCGGTGACCCGATCGCTTTCCTGGTGGCGCTCTAGCCATTGGCTATAGATCAGCTTGGAGCCGTTGTCGGTGTTCGAGCCATTGAACAAGACGATGCCGTCACGAAACGGGCTGTCCGCCAGCACGCGCAGCAGATAACTCTGCGTGCGGCGCGATTCGGTGAAGATGATGGCCTTCTGCTCGGCACCGATCTCTTTCGCCTTGGCGAAGGCAATGCCCAACGCCTTCAGCAGTGCCTTGCCCTTGGCGTTGTGCTTGATGGAAGCGGCCAGTTGGGCGAAGGCATCGAGGTCGGCGATTTCCTGCTCAAGCGCTCGGCGGTCGTCTTCGGTAAGGAGTTCAACGGGTTCGTCGTCGGTCCATTCCTCGGCCGTTTCGTCGAGGGCTTCGTAGTCCTGATCGAGCTCGTCTTCCAGCGATTCAGCTGGTTCCTGTTTGCGAAGCTTGGTTTTGAGGCGATTGGAAATCGAGGTCAGCGCGCCGGCAATGGCGAAGGTCGATGAAGCCAGCAACTTGCGCAGCACCAGCGTCATCAGGCTGCGCTGACTGGCCGGCAGCGCCTGAAGGTTGTCCCGTTGCAGGTATGCCGACACCAATTGGTAGAGCCGATCTTCGCTTTCCTCCGGCGTGAATTCTTCGACCAGCGGCAGGCGCTTGGTGTAGGGAATGTAAGCCGTGACCTGCCGGCGCAGGGTGCGGTGGCAGACGGGCTTGAGGCGTGCCTTGAGCGTCTGGAACACCTGCTCCTGATTCAGATTGGCGAACTGTTCGCGGAAGCTTTTCAGGTCGCCGAAGGTGTGGTCGTCGATGAAACTCACCAGACCGAACAACTCCAGCAAGGAATTCTGCAAGGGCGTCGCCGTGAGCAGCAGCTTGTGCTTGCCGGCCAGCGCTTGCTTGAGGGTGTTGGCAATGACATTCGACGGCTTGTAGACGTTGCGCAGCCGGTGCGCTTCGTCGATTACCACCAAGTCCCACGGCACGGCATGTACATCGCCGGCCTTGCTCTTGGCGAACTGATACGAGCAAATGACAATCTCGGGAACCTCGAACGGACGGAACTGGCCTTGCCTGATCGCAGCGTTATAGGGCTTGGCTTCGAGGATCCGGCAGGGCAAGAAAAATTTCTCGGCCAGCTCCTGAAACCACTGCTTGCGCAAGTTCGACGGCGTAATGATCAGAATGCGCCGCTTGCGCTCGGCCCACTTCTGGGACAGCACCAGACCCGCTTCGATGGTCTTGCCCAGGCCCACCTCATCGGCGAGCAGGGCGCCCTTGGATAGCGGCGAATTAAACGCGAACAGCGCCGCATCGACTTGATGCGGATTCAGATCCACCTGAGCATCCACGAGCGCACCAGCCAGCTTCTCGACGCTATCCGGCGGGCAGCGTCGCGTCAGCTCGTAGGCGAAATATTTTGTGTGGTAAGCGGAGATCACTGGCCGGGATTTATTGGTATTTTGGTAATTGTCCTGCAACGCACTGGAAGGTCCAAGATAATTTCTTGAAGGATAACCCGTGCGCATGAAAGAAGGACACCATGACCCGCCACTACTCCAACCGCGATTTTTCCATGGGATATCCAATGTCCTGTTCGCACATGACTGGTAACCGTTCCATACTGACCTTTCGCGCCCCAGAGTGCCAATGGCCGGAATGGCCGACCTGCGGTCCGTTGCCTTTTGCCTTGGATGACTGCTGCGCTCAGTAACCTGCCGCTGGATGATCGGGGCGACGAGTGACAGCTTCGGGCACCCATGTGCCATTGACCTACGTCTGCTGTCAGGCAATCTCAATGCAGAGACGGGATTGACTATTGGCGTGATCGGTCCACAGTTGCACTCCCCTTCAACATAAGGAGATCATCATGGACAGCGAAACTGCCTCACACGTCAAAGTTCCGTGGAACAAAGGAAAAATTGTTGGCCAGAAGGCCCCACTCAAACTCAAAGACATCTGGGCTATTCGTATACGACTTCAACTGGGTCATCGCACGCGAGAGCTTGCTCTTTTTGACCTTGGGTTGGACAGCAAACTTCGGGCGTGCGACTTAGTGCGCTTGCGCGTACGAGACATCTACCACGGTGATCGCGTTTCAACACGGGCGATTGTCATGCAGCAGAAGACCTCGCTGCCTGTTCAGTTTGAAATCACGCCGCCAACGAGAGATGCTGTAACTGAATGGATCAAGGAGGCGGGATTGGCGAATGACGATTACCTGTTTCCCAGCCGGGTTCATGATTCCCCACACTTGGGAACCAGGCAATACGCGCGAATATTGAATTCCTGGATTGAGGAAATCGGGCTTGATCCAACAGCGTATGGCACTCACACCATGCGTCGTACCAAAGCGTCCTGGATCTACCGACGCACCAAGAACATCCGTGCCGTGCAATTGCTTCTGGGACACACCAAGCTGGAAAGCACCGTTCGATACCTCGGAATTGAGGTCGAGGATGCCTTGGAACTTTCAGAGCAAACGGAGATTTGAAAAAACTTGCCGGGCCGGTGTCCTACGCCAATTTTGGCTTCCAGTTACCGGCCATTCGCAAGTGACCGTTTGTGGCCCAGTCCCGAATTTGTATCCAGCCACGCCAATGTCGGCAAACGCTGCTGACCGGTCATCGGTCTGACTTCCTTGAAGGACCGCAACAGTTCGTGAAAAGCCCGAAGTATTTTGGGCTGACCGTCCGATTCATGCCATCACCTGTCACCGCTACCGCCCGTAGCAACCGCAAAAATCCCGCATCCCAAACAGCACGCCCTCGGGTGCCTCGGTCATCAGCGCGTGGCCGGCGTCCAGCAGCGCGACTTGGTGGCGCGTGGCCTTGTCGATCAGCTACTGTGCCGCCATGTGCGGCGCCGCCGTTGCGGTAGTCAAATCGCTTGAGCACCCGGCTGATGTGTGCGTACCGCTCCAAACCATCTCCGCCGGGGCTATCGATAGCCAGTTGTCCAAAATTGGACTAATATTCGTCCAATTCAAGACTTCTTGGGAATGCCACCATGGCCACCACCGCAACTGCTCGCGCATCCACCAAGGCATTGGCCTATCGCCCTGGCAAGGGGGCCATCCGCTCCTTCACGGCCAACGTCGCCAGTGCCTCGCCGCTGACCTTGGTCGAGCTGGAACGGCAGGGCGTATCGCCCCGCCTGTTCAACGACCTGCGCTCGGAAATGGGTTTGTCGTCGGCCCGCATGATTGAGATTTTCAAGTTCCCACGCTCCACGCTGGCCAGCAAGATCAAATCAAACGCGCCGCTCAAGGGACGCGAGGGGCAGGCCACCATCAAGATGGTGAAGTTGCTGGCGTTGGCACAGCGCATTGTGGACAACAGCACCAGCGACCAGGCGCTTGGGTTTGATACCGCGCATTGGCTGGGCCAGTGGCTGGAGCAACCCCAACCCGCGCTCGACGGCCTGCGTCCGGCTGATCTGTTGGACACCGATACCGGAACCCAAATGGTTCACCAGCTGCTGGGTGCCGTTGAAAGCGGTGTTTATTTATGAGGTTGTGGCGCATTGCCACCGAGACTCGTACCTTTGTTGCCGATGATCTCAGCGTCAAAGCTGCGGCCATCAGCCCCGGTCGTTGGAATGGCCCAGGTCAGGCGGTGCTCTACGCCGCCCCCACCGTGGCCCTGGCCATGCTGGAGACGGCGGCTCACATCAACACGCTGGGCTTGCCACTGAATCGCTTCCTGGTTGCCATTGATGTGCCGGATGCCGTTTGGGCGCAGCGACAGGAGCTGCCGATAGACCAACTCCCGATCGGGTGGTCAGCCGTACCGGCCGGGCAAACCAGTGTGGACGTAGGGGCGCAGTGGCTGTTGCGCCAAGGCAGTCTGGTGTTGTGCGTGCCCTCGGTCATCGTGCCGGAAGAGCCTATTGCGCTCATCAACCCGGCACATCCGATGGCCAGCCAGCTCACCGCGCACAAAGTGCGGCCTGTTACCTATGGTGCAGTCTTCAGAAATCCGCTGTCCAAAAAATAGCTGCCAACAGATGATGCCGCAGGGTGCGCCGGAGCCGATTCTTTTCAAGTATCCCGGCCCAGCGGGTTAAGATCCGGGCAAATCAAATAAGCGGAGATAAATCGATGAAGTCGGGTACTGCATGACCCTGGCCGACGGGGTGGCTGTGAAGCGAAGCAGCGACGAACTGACTGCGATCTTTGAGAACGCCTCGATTGGCATTCTGTTTACGCGCGAACGGATCATCCAGCGCTGCAATCCGCGTGCGGTTGAAATGCTTGCCTATGCCAACGAAAAAGAACTGGTCGGCATGCCGGCGGACGTTCTCTATTCAGACCCACAGAGCTATGCCCGCATGGGACGTGAAGCCGGTCCGGTACTGGGCTCTGGCAAGTCCTATCACGGCGATTGGCAACTGAAGAAACGTGACGGCAACGCTGTCTGGTGCAGCATTTTCGGCAAGGCGATTGACCCCCAACGAGCCGACGGCGGCACAGTATGGATGTTGGAGGACATCACCGAAGCGAAGAAGACCAAGAGCGCTTTGGAACACAGCGAAAGACTGCTCGACTTCACGTTTTTACACATAGACCAGGGCATCAGTATTGTTGACGTCAACCTGAACATGATTGGTGTCAATCAGCGTTTCATGGAGCTGCTCGATTTTCCGCAATCATTGGGTCGACCGGGAACCCATTTTTCCGAGTTTCTCCGCTACAACGCCGAGCGCGGTGACTACGGACCTGGCGACGTCGACGAGCAGGTGCGCAGTAGAGTTGAATTGGCGCGTCGATTCGAAGCGCATCAATTCCAGCGTGAACGCCCCGATGGTTCGATCCTCGAGATCCACGGGAGCCCAATTCCTGGTGGCGGCTTCCTCACCACTTACACCGACGTCACGAAGCGGGTCAAGGCCGAACGTGCGCTGCGTGAAAGCGAAATCTTCTTCCGTGAATCGCAACGCGCTGCCTTTATTGGTTCTTACAAGTTCAATTTCCAGGAAGATTCCTGGGAATCATCCGAAGTTCTTGATCACATTTTTGGCATTGATGCGAGTTATGGCCGAAACCAGCAAGGCTGGGTCAATCTTGTGCACCCTGATGACGCCGGGATGATGCGACGCCACCTGGAGCAGGAAGTGGTAGCGAAGCGCAAGCCTTTAAACAAGGAATACAGGATTGTGCGCAAGTCGGATGGCGAAACCCGGTGGGTTATCGGTTTGGGCCAGGCCAGTTTCAAAGCCGACGGCACGCCATTGTCGTTGGCAGGAACCATTCAGGACATCACCGAGCGCAAGCAACAAGAAAAGCTGCAAAAAGCACTCTTTGATATATCCGAGGCATCCCATTCCACCGCTGACTTGCCAAGCCTGTTCAGGGACATACATCAAATTGTTGGCGAATTGATACATGCAAAAAACTTCTATGTGGCTCTCTTTGATGAAGACAGCGGTCAGCTTGATTTCCCCTACTTTGTTGATGAATATGACCTGCCACCGGCCCCCAAGCAACTGAGTGACACGGGACTGACAGACAAGGTTATCCGGTCGGGTCAATCACTGCTTTTGACTCCCGAGTTCCTGGCACCCGTGAATGGTCAGAAACACAGCTATGACGGTGCCCAATGCAATGCCTGGCTGGGTGTTCCGCTCAAGACCCAAGGTCGCACGATGGGCGCGCTGGCTGTCAACAGTTATTCAGACCAGGTTCTTTACAGCGAAGGTGACAAGGCACTATTGGAATTTGTGGCAGACCACGTCGCAACAACGCTTGAGCGAACGGTCGCAGAACAATCGCTGACCAAGGCGAACAAAGAGTTGACAGAGCGCGAAATCCTGCTCAAACAGATCCTTGATACCGCCAGTGTTGCCATATTTCTGGTTGACACGGCAGGGTGCATCACAAAAGCCAATCGATGCATGGCAGAGATGTTCTGCTGGCCATTGCAGGAAATCGAGGGCAAGGAGTACGTGGAACTGGTAGAGCCTTCAGAGCGGGCGATCGGCCGGGAAAAAATGCTTGCATTGCTTGGTAATCGGATTGCGTTTGTTGAGTCCGACCGCAGCTACGTGCGCGCCGATGGTTCCCAATTTTTTGGACATCTAAGTGCGAAACGTTTTTACGATGCCGATGGTCAGGAGCTTGGCCTGATCGGTGTGATTGCAGACATCTCAGAGCGAAAACAGGCCCAGGAAAGCCTGCAACTCGCGGCCAGCGTGTTCACCCACGCCCGCGAAGGCATCATGATCACCGATGTTGCAGGCACCATCATTGAAGTCAACGAAACCTTCACGCTGATTACCGGCTACGACCGCGAAGAAGCCCTGGGCCGCAACCCTCGCATGCTCAAATCGGGCCGCCAAGACCCTGAGTTTTACGCCGGCATGTGGCAAGATCTGGCGAAAAAGGGTCACTGGTATGGTGATGTCTGGAATCAACGAAAGAATGGCCAGCTCTACGCTCAATCGCTAACCATCAGCGCGGTACAGGATGGTACTGGCAAGACACAGAACTACGTCGCCCTTTTCTCCGACATCACAGCGATGAAGAAGCATCAAAACCAACTTGAGCACATTGCCCACTACGACGCACTGACTGGTCTGCCCAATCGAGTGCTGCTGGCAGATCGGCTGCAGCAGGCGATGTCCCAGAGTCGGCGGCGCGGTCAGGCGCTGGCAGTCGCCTATCTGGATCTGGACGGCTTCAAGGTAATTAATGACAAGCACGGACATGGTCATGGAGACAATCTGCTGGTAGCGCTTTCTGCGCGCATGAAAGAGGCACTGCGCGATGGCGACACGCTGGCGCGCGTTGGCGGTGACGAATTTGTTGCCGTGCTGGTCGATCTGGAGCAGCCCAAGGACCTTGAAGCCGTGATGCAACGCTTGCTTGATGCTGCCGCCGAACCACTGCGGGTAGATGACTTGACCCTGCAGGTCTCGGCCAGCGTTGGTGTGACACTGTTCCCGCGTGACCAAGCTGACGCCGACCTGCTGATACGCCATGCGGACCAGGCCATGTATGTGGCCAAACAAGCCGGGAAAAATCGTTACCACCTGTTTGACATAGCCCAGGACGCGCAGATACAGACCCGCCATGAGAATCTGGAACGCGTACGCAAGGCTCTGGAATGCAAAGAGTTCGTGTTGCACTATCAACCAAAAATCAACATGGAAACCGGTCACGTCATTGGTGCCGAAGCGCTGGTTCGTTGGCAACATCCTGAGCAGGGCCTGATGGCACCGGCCGCCTTTTTGCCGCTGATCGAGAACCACCCAATCAGTGTGGAACTGGGTGAATGGGTGATCGATACGGCGCTTACCCAAATGCGTAGCTGGAAGATCAGCGGGCTGGACCTCCCGGTGAGCGTCAATATCAGCGCCCGCCAGTTGCAGGAAGGCCACTTTGCCAAGCGCCTGGCTGCCATTCTTGTTGCCTACCCGGATGTGTCGCCGAGTTGCCTGGAACTGGAAGTACTGGAAACCAGCGCAATGGAAGACATTGCCCAGGTGTCAGAAGCCATGTGTGCCTGTCAAGCGTTGGGAGTCCGTTTTGCGCTGGACGATTTTGGCACTGGCTACTCGTCACTGACCTACCTCAGGCGACTCCCGGCCGAACTGATCAAGATCGACCGCAGCTTTGTGCGTGACATGATCAACGACCCGGATGACATGGCCATCGTTCAAGGCATCATTGGCCTGGCCACTGCATTCCACCGGGACGTGATTGCCGAAGGCGTCGAGACCGCGGCCCATGGGAATTTGCTGTTGTCAATGGGTTGCACCATGGCACAGGGGCACGGCATCGCGCGGCCAATGCCAGCAGCGGAGATGGTGGACTGGGTGGCAAGATGGCACGCTGGTGCTGTATGGACGGATTGAGCGCCAAAGGTTGACCCGGCTGCGCCGGTAAACACCGAGTTACCAGCGAAGAAAACGCGGTCCGACGACCGCGCCGACCGCTGTCGGTATCAGCATTCCGAGCAAGTACCAGAATGCAATAAACGGCGCCTCGATCTCCGGGCAGTGCAGGCAGTAGACCAGCGCACCCGTGGCGCCGGATAGCAGGCCCGCCATGGCACCGGCCAGCCGCAGGCGCGTCGGCGCCAGTCCTTTCATGGCCCAAAGGACGCCAGCGAACACGGGTGCAGACAACATCGCGATGAGCAGCGGGCAGGAGTTCCAGGTTTGCCCGTAAAACAATAGGCTGCGCTCGGTCGAATCAGCTCGGCTCAGTACGAACAGCGCAAGCAGCCACATCGCCAGCACCGGCAGCGCAAGCAGCGCTGGCAACCTGGCAAGACGCGCTCCCGGGCGTGACAGCCGCGAGACTGCGAGCAGACTTGCCACCACAAGACTGGCGACGAACGCGACCTTGAACCAGAACATCGGCAACAGCACTGCGGCGTCAAGATCCGGACGCACGCGAAGCAGAGTCGCCATCAGCAGTGTCGCACCCAGCACGCCAGCGCCAAGAGCACCGGCATAACGCCGCGCCACAGCGTGGGGTTGCACCGCGACAGGCCCGGTTGCCAGCATCGTTATGAGATCGTCAGTTTTCACGCATTACCCCTGATCATTGCTGCCAGCGCTTTCAGACCCCGGTGCACGCCAACTTTGACAGCCGACTCCGACATGCCGGTGGCGCGGGCCGTTTCGGCTACCGACAAGCCTTCCAGCTTCATGTGAACAATCGGCAAACGCTGGCGCTCAGGCAACTGATCGAGCAACTGCGTGACATCGCGTTGCGCTTGCGCGGCCTCGGTATCGGCCGAAGAAAATACGTGAATATCTTCGTCCAGCGGATCGGTCAGCATGTCTCGGCTGGCACGCCGGCGTAGCAGGTCGATAAGCTTGTATTTGGCGATCGCGTAGACCCAGGCCGTGAGCGGCTGCCCCGCGTCGTAGGTATGACGCTGGTTGTGGACGGCCAGTAACGATTCCTGCAACAGATCCTCCACTTCGTCCGGCAAACTGACAAGACGCTTCCTCAGGAAGGCGCGCAGGTGCGTGCTCAGTTCCTGCAAGAACTCATGGTAAGCCCGCGCGTCGCCGGCCAGTCCGCGCAGCAGCAAATTTCTGAGCCGGTCTTCACTCGCGCTTGAACGGCCTTGTTCTTCTATTCGTTGCATCAACGCCTTTGGTTACAGCCAGTCAAAAAAATATTGAAAGTTCACCAGAAAAACAAATTGTGCCCGAGCTTGTAACCAATTGCCTCTTCCGCACGAATTAGCTGTCAGACCGCGCTCAATGTGCCACTCCCGGTACCTCAAGCAGCGGCCCATCCAGCCAATTGAGAGGTGTATCAGCGATGAAGTCACTTAGCGTTGCCAACCGCGCATTTGTCCCTGCGCTGACTGCCGTAAAACCCATCCATCCGGACTGGCTGCGCGTGACCCATTGGCTTAACGCGATCGCGATGGTGATACTGGTCATGAGCGGCTGGCGCATTTACGACGCGGCACCGTTCTTCGACTTCAAGTTCGCCAGGGAAATCACGCTCGGTGGCTGGCTGGGTGGCGCGATTCTGTGGCATTTCGCGGCCATGTGGCTGCTCGCTGCCAACGGCTTGGTCTACTTGCTGTGCAACACCTTCAGTGGGCGACTGATACACAAGTTCTTCCCGTTGTCGCCGCGAGCATTTGTCACCGACATAACGGCGGCGTTGCGCGGACATCTGTCGCATGCCGATCCACGTCAATACAACGCCGTGCAACGAGCGGCGTATCTGTTCGTGATGGTCGAC
>JANXLW010000226.1 GCA_025354965.1 Betaproteobacteria bacterium | reverse complement strand
CCAGTTAGCTGCGGGCCCCAGTCGCATTTGCCCGGCAGAAAACCAGATTTCGAGATCGACCCCGGCTTTGCAGATGACGCCGGCACCCTCCGCCCAAAGGCCTTCATTGGTCTTGATGAATTCCAGAGAAAGGGATCCATTTTTTTCACCAATTGTCACAACCAGCGGCTTTCCATCGCTCATCGTGGTCTCTTTCCATGTCAGGGGAAATGTCGCATCGCCGAGCACCTCTTTCAGTTCGCTGATGGTTGCGACGCAGTTTTGCAAGTCACGCGCTTCACAATTTAAGTACAGCAACAACGGCAAGAGAAGGAAAAGACGTTTGCTAGCCATGCACGGTCTCATAACGAGTGGGGAACACTATTTGAAACCACCGATTTGCGATTCAAGAACTTTTGCAATGACCCACTGGCCGTCGTCCAGCGGCAAATCGTGCCCGGCACTGGGGTGCAGACTCAGCGTGCATTGCCAGGCCTTGGCCAGCGCTTTTGAGCACTCTACGCAGACCAGGTGATCCAGCACACTGGCCAGTACCAGCGTGGCGGCAGCGGGTTTGGTCACGCAGGCACGAAAGCGCGCGGCAGCAAGCAGTTGACGCAGCGCATTGCTACGTGAAACCGGACATTGCCGACGCAGCTCCAACCAGATTGGCAATACATCGTCAACCGCGTGATTGCTGGTGATGCGCAAAATTGTGCGCTCCCAGTCTTCGGGTGTTGCGCCCGACACAACCAGCTTCAGCAACGCGCCATAGTTGACCGGCAGCAGGCGCTGATGAAAGGGGCTGAAGGGCCGCATGCTGGTATTTATCAGTACATTGGCGGCGATTTCTTTCGGATATTCATGCGCCCAAGCCACTGCCACCATGGCGCCCAGCGACATAGCCAGTACCTGGTAAGGCGGCGCAATGTGTTGCCTTGCCAGCTCAGCGCGGCAGTGCGCCACCATACCTTGCACACTCATGGGGCTGGGCTGTTTATTAAGTTGCCCATTGCCAGGCAAGTCGAGTGCCAACACTCGACTGTCGGGCAGGGCGTGCGCAAACTTATCTGCAAATGGGCCCCAATGCCTGCTCTCTCGGGTCAGACCACGCAACAATAGCCAGGTATTCTTGCCCATGCCTTGTCAGTACCAGTCCTGCAGCGCTTGTGCGTGCTGCTGGCTGCGGGTTTCCGGACCAGGAAGCCAAAGCGAATGACCGCAGGCAGCGCGCGACAGGAAATCCAGAAATAGCTGGTGCTGGCGCAACACCCGCTGCTGCCGATGCTCAATCAGGGGATTGAAAATGCCGTGTCGGGAGAACAGTTGACGCGGGTTCTTCTTTACCCACAGCCAGGAACCCATCTCCAGCGTCAATGGCAAAAACACGCGTTGTAGTTGCGCGCAGGATTGCAGGTACAAATGATCCCAAAGGTCGCCATGTGCCAGGTACTGCAAACTTTGCGGTTCAATGGTGTAGCGGTGATGGCTATTTGATTGAACAAAAATGCTGTTCAGCGCATGCATTTCGGCCAGGTGAGTGATGGGTGCCCGTTTGTGTGCGTAGGGAAACCAGATGCGGTCACTACTGCCAAAACCTGAATGACAGTCAACACTCAAGCTGAAGTCGCGCGTCAGCAACTCCGCGTTCACCACCTCGCATACCGCCTGGCTTTCAATTTCCATCGGTTTATTTTTAGGACCGCGGTACCAGGGCAAGCCAGCGCTAAAGCGCTGACCACCGACCAAAAAGGGGACCTTATCCTGCGCCTCCACTGGTGCATTTCGCATCAAGTCAACGCCATTCGGGTTGGCCCGGGTGCCCAGTGCCATGCCACCTGGGTTAACGATCGGCATAAAGACCATGCGCACCGATTCAAGCTGTTTGTGCAAAGTGCTGTCCCATTGCAGTCGCATGACCAAGCTCTGCAAATAGGCAATAACGACGCCGGAACCGATGCGCTCCAATCCATGTACACCACCAAAATAGCCCACCGCCGGCACTTCCCTGGCAGGATTACCTAACGTGACAACGTGAACCGGGTAGCTGACACCACCGGCCATTTTGACCTCACAGACAACGCGTGATTGAAGCCGCCCTGCACCCAACTCGATGATTCGTTCCAGGGCCACCAATTCCGGCAATTTAGCGAACGTCACAGATGCCTGGAGTGCGAGGTTGCAGGAAGATCAACATGACCGCCGAGCATACATGCGCGGCGGCACACCGTGCAACATTTGAGAAGACCCTCGTCGTAATTCCGCACTGACACAAAGCTGTCATACGGAGTAGGTATCTTGATGGCTGTTCGACTTCAGGCTTTCAAGATCCCACACCATGATGCACAAAGTAGCGTTTTACCGTTTGATGGTCATCCC